>NZ_DASWWZ010000402.1:0-16946 GCF_036405755.1 Schlesneria sp. | reverse complement strand
GCTGATCACATCTTCGTGCTTGCGGCTCTCGACGAGTTCCGCAACGACATCCCGGACCGTCTCAGGCGACACCTCATCCTGGAAGAATCCGGCCCAGAACTCACTTCTCTCCTTTGCCGTTGACGCCGCGGGCAACTGCGGACTTCGTTGCTGCCGGGTCAATCGGTAAGTGCGATCAGCGAGACTCGTCCGAACGGACAAATCTCGCTGACTTCGCAATCGTAAACTCGGGGCAAAGGTACCCGACTGGGCACTCTTACGTGCGGGGCCTACAGAGTTCGTTTTTTTTTCCGGTTCTGAATGGACTTATTATCCAACTTGGGTGCACCGGCGGGTGCAGCATCAGCACGCTGTGCGTCATCCTGCTGGAAGACCTGTTCGGGGGCGATGTTGAAGAAACCACCACCACCAAACCCGCCGCCCATACCACCCATGCCGCCGCCCATGCCACCCATACCACCGCCCATGCCGCCCATGCCACCCATGCCGCCGCCCATACCACCCATCATGCCACCTCCACGAGGAGCTGTGATCGGCACGGCAAGGTCAGCCACGGGGTAGACGCGGGTCGAGGTTTTCTCTTCCGCTTTTTCCTGAGTCGTGATCTGCATGACTTCATCTTCGATGATATACGTCAACTGCAATCGTTCGAGCATCAGACGAAGTGCACTTCGCAGCGTGATTCCTGTGATATTGAGGTTCACAGGCTGATCGGTACTGATTGCCGCATCCGCAAGAGCAGCATCGTCGATGATGATTTCGATTCCATGCAATTCTTCAAGATAGTCGAGTGCATCTTTCAGCGGCTGGTCAGTGAACGAGACTTCCGTCGACTCTTTCAATGCTTCCTGGATTCGCTGTTCCCGTGGGCTGTCTTTCTTCAGATCAACCTGAGCCCATTTCCGTCGACGTTCCGTCAGAGCTTTCCAGACTTCGGCGTTCGGGAATCGAATGGGGGGCTCATCAGGGAATGGAATGTGCGCCACTTCGACTTGATAAAGCGCTTCGAGGAACTGGTCTGCGCGTCGAGCACGCAGGCGATTTGCACGAGCAATCTGGTGTGCCGCTTCCGCACTGAATCGAGCGACGGCCGAGGTACCTTCACCAGGTCGAAGCATAATAGCAACGTCAGCCACATTCTGGGCTTCGCCGAACGCATCTTCGCGACCGTGGAAACCTTCCGACATCAACGACCGGACCCGATCGATCAAGCCTTCCAGTTTTTCTTCTTCGAGCTGCAACTGCTCAGTCAGTCTTCGCTCCGCTTCGATCTGCGACATCCGTTCGGCGAGGTGAACTCGATCCTGAGCTTCCTTATCCATCCGATTTTTCATCTGGTAGATTTCGCTCTCCAGACGCTTCTGCATGTAGTTCCGGTCTTCATCAGCGATGTCTGACGACGACTTGACCGCAGTTTGTACTTGTTTCAAGTAGGCAAGACCCGATTCGGGATCGCTCGCTTGGCGAGCCTTGTTGATCGCGTTCCCGACCTCGTTTTGCAGCTTTTGAGTCTTAACACGGATCAATTGATCTTGATCCCGCGTCAAACTTGAGTCATCGAGTGCCTCACTACGCGAATCGAGATTGCCGGGAGCGGGTGCGGCAGGAACCTGCGATACCTGCATCACCTGAAGCCGCGCGGAAGAGCTGGCCAGCGTCTTCGCGGCCACATTGGAAGGATCAACTTGCGCGATTCGCTGAGCGAGTTCGGCAGCCTGCTTCGCCTGGCCCCGTTCGAGCTGTTGAGCACCGAACTGCAGGGCCGCGTCCATCGAGTTCAGGAATCCATCCTGGTAGACATGCATCAGGTCAGCGCCCGCAAGCGAGTTGCTCAAACCCTGGTCCTGATCGGCCTGCTCCGCAACGGCCACCAGAAACGCGCTCCCTGGTCGTTGTACGGGAGCGGACAACTTCCATTCCATCGTTTCCGCAGCGTCGGCTCCGGTGAAGACAACCCGGGAATTCGCAGACAGTTCGCCGCGAATCACGTGGATTGTTTCACGATCACTGCGGAGTGGCAGTGCGGGAAGGGTAGATTCGATGTCACCAGTCAGCTCGACCTGATTGGGGAAGTAGACCGGCTGCTGCACGGCCAGGGCGAGTTTCTCACCCGCACTGACGGCAAACTGGGATTCGGCATCGGAGCGATTCTTTTCGGTCGCCTCATCAGATTTTCGCGGCACATCTTTTCGATTGTCGAAGTTGACATACCCACCAGTCTGATGTGCCAGGATTCCCAGCAACTGGAGATTCATCTGTGGTCCCACGCCGTAGCTGTGGAACGGAATCTTCTCTTCACGCAGGTCCTGGACCATGCTGAGCAGTTCTTTTGATTCCAGCAGATCAGCAGTGCTCAGGCCATCACCGATGTAAGTGATCGACGCGTTCCGTCCTTCTTCGGCGGAAGCAAGAGCCGTGCTGACCAGTTCTTCCAGGTTGGTCGCGCCAAGAGGGACTCGGCTTTTCAGCGCGGCGATGGCATCCATCACCGACGAACTGCTCGGAGCGGACATGCTGGCCATCAACGGTTCAGCTTGCACATCAATGGCGAAAATTCGGACACGATCCTGCTGAGGCAACGACTTGATCATCGATTCCAGCACACTCAGAGCATGGACCCGATGCGCCCCGATCTGACTGGCGGACGTATCAATGAAGACCATGTGGTCGTGAGCGGTCACGCCCAGTTGTGGCTGCTGCAATCGGAAAAGCAGCGCCTGGACGGCATCGCCATTACCCTGAACGTGCTTCAGCACGGGTGCGGGCGAAGAAACTTCGAATGCACTCAAGTCCATCACGCCAAAACTGGCGGCTAACACCGGAGCCCAGAGCAGTCTTTTGAAAATTGATCGGTTCATGACAAAGTTCCTCGCTTCTGGTGAGAGTCCAGCACCTGAAACGATTATTTCCAGGTTAGTGCGGCGCGTGGGAAATGCAGTTCAATCCTAACGGGTCTCGCGAGGCGAAGGGAAAGAAAATCCCTTCATCTCACGCAATTTGTTCATCACATCCGTACCGGAGAGGGGCGGAAGCGGAGCATCAAAACTCACTATCGGGCTTTTTTGTTGTCTGTTGTTTCACCAAGGATGACCATTCGCTGCGCGTCCAGCCTTCGCAAGCGAGAGATCGAATAGATACGGACGACCTTGTTCCGATACGTCAAATGGCCATTGTTGTCGTACCCCAGCAGGTTTGTATCAACCCAGTCTGCCAGGGAGTCATCTTTAATGCTGTACTTCTTCAGTTGGTAGGCCGCCGTGCTGAGCGCGGCAAATGTTTCCGGATCGACACCCTGGCCGCTTTCCAGATCTTCCTTGGCGTTGATGCCACCCACGAGAACAGCGTACGAGTTGACCCCTTTCGTTACCGATTCGTAACGGGATTCGAGCTTCAACTGCTCCATCGCCTTCTTGAGTGCATCATGGGCTTCGACAATTTTTTTCGTCGATTCTTCAGAGACAGAAACGTCGTCCGGCTGAGCATGTGCGAGCGGGAAAACCTGGGTTGAGCCCAAAACGTATCCGAACGCGACCAGACTGGTGGCCGTCAAAACCCACGCTGCACTTCGCATCAAGTCGCTCCTGTTTGGTGTCGATTGCATTTTTCGAAAATATCGCCGACGACGACTGCTTTCCACAGGATTTTCAGGAACCACTTGCACAAATTCGAACTTCGTTCGGCGCTTGAGTGGGGTTGAAACGAATCCTATCAACTTCACGTCAGCCAGACGCTGACAACCGCCTCTCAGGCGGCCCGGTCATGCGCCTGAAAGTCTTCCGTGATTGGAGAGTTCCGAGACCAATCGCCCCCTTGCAGTTCCAGAGTCCGGCGTTTTTTGCCTGCGGGACCCAGGTGAAAACTGACAAAGACAAAAAAGGCAGATGTCGCAAGCACGAGAACGCATAAACCAATTGCGGTTTGATCGTCATTCGCGGACTGCAGGAGATTGAACATGCGGACCTCCGTGAAAATCAACTGAATGCACTGACAGATTTCATCTCATGAATTCGGTTTCGTGCCGATGAGCCTTCAATCTTGTCGAAGGAGAGGTGCCTGATTCAGCAGATCGATCGCTCAAAGAACGGTCTATGGCGATGGGTCCGGATGTAGGGGATGGGAGCGACTGCTTGCCCCGAACCTGAAATCCAACTGGAGAATTGATCGAGGAAAACACCCCGTAACGGCTTGCAATTTTTGCACATACTCGCAAGGCCAGAGACGGGTCACATAACCCTCGTTTAGAAAGCGAGTTACGTAAAAACAAGTCCCCTTTGAACTTTTTTTTGATCTAAGTGTCTCTTTTGTACGTAGTATAAGTCGTGGCGACGAGTGCTGTCAGTCGCACATGATCAGACCGGCACCTGCTTTGCATATAGCCTGTCCGTCAAGTTCGCTCTGTCAGACTGACAATTATGTTTGAAACCTGTCCTCAACGACGGGAGGTAAATCATGCAACGCTATCGTAATCCTGCTCTGAAACAACTTCGCGACCAGCAGATCAAGTATGCTCCTCGCGATGTTCAACTGACGCAGATTTCCCGTGCTGAACGCCTGATGGACGAACTGAATCCAGCAGGAACCTATCGATATCCCGAGATTTGCGAAAAGATCACCACGTATCGTGGAGAAATGTATCCGGATCTCGTCGTCAGTGGCGCTGAAGCGGTCCATGATCTTCGCTGTTTCGTGGAAGATCTGTCTGAAAACGCCGATATTTCCGCGGATAGTGCCGGGGAAGAAGTCTGGACCGTTGAAGACGTCAGCAAACGATTTAACGTTTCGTCCAAGACCGTTTCCCGTTGGCGAGATCGAGGTCTCGTCAGTCGGCGATTTCGCTTCGGTGGGCGAAAACGCGTCGGTTTTTTGCGCTCCTCAGTCGAACGCTTCGTCACCAAACATGCCGAAGATGTCGATCGTGGCTCTCAGTTCAGCCAACTGAGTGTAGAGGAACGAGAAAAGCTGATTCAACGTGCTCGCCGGCTCGCCAAGGCCGGGGGCTGCCCCACCGAAATCAGTCATCGGCTGGCCCGCAAGTTCCGCCGATCGCCGGAAACGGTGCGGTACACACTCAAGAACTATGACAAGGATCATCCCGAAGCCGCGGTGTTCCCCAATGCTCTCAATACCATTACTGAAGAGCACAAGCTGGAGATCTATCGTAGCTTCCGCAAGGGCGTTCCTGTGGACGAGATTGCCCAGAAGTTCGGCCGGACTAGAGCCAGCATCTATCGGATGGTCGCAGAAGTGCGAGCCGAACAGCTGCTCGAAAAACCGATCGACTTCATGAGTTCGCCGATGTTCGAAGAAGCGGACGCTGCAGCCAAAATCCTTCAGCCAGCTCCTGTGGCGGAAAAGAAATCGGCTCCAGTGAAAACCCCGCCTGGGCTGCCACCCTACTTGAACAGCCTTTACGCGGTGCCACTTCTGACGAAGGACGAGGAAGTTTACTACTTCCGTAAGATGAACTTTCTGCTGTATCAAGCTTCAAAGCTTCAGGGACAGATCGATCTCACTCAGCCGAAAACCAAAGACATGGACGCCATTGAGCGTCTGATCGGGCAAGCCAATGAAGTCAAGAATTTCTTGATTCGCAGTAACTTGCGTCTGGTGGTGTCGATCGCCAAGAAGCACATGAAGCCGAACTCGAATTTCTTCGAGATGGTCAGCGATGGTAACATTTCGTTGATTCGTGCCATCGAAAAGTTCGACTACACGCGTGGGTTCAAATTTTCGACCTACGCAAGTTGGGCCATCATGAAGAACTTCGCTCGGTCGATTCCTGCCGAGTACACCCAATTGGAACGTTTCCGAACGGGGAATGAGGAAGTTTTCCACCAGGCATCCGATCCTCGCAGCGAACGTTTGAACGAAGAAGTCGTCAACAAACGTCAGCACGAAGCTCTGATGCAGATTCTTTCACAGCTTGATCCTCGAGAACGGGACATCATCGTTTCGCGGTATGGCCTGAAAGAAGGAAAGCCCGCTCAAACACTCGAACAGGTCGGACAGAAGCTGGGCGTCACGAAAGAGAGAATTCGTCAACTGGAATCTCGGGCACTCCAGAAGCTGCGCAAGATCGCCGAAGACGAGCACCTCGACGTTCCGGGCATTTAGTCTGAATCGATGCTGAGTTACTTTAATAACCGGGTACTTTAAAAGCGGCGTTCTGTTGGAAACGACAGAACGCCGCTTTTTTTACGTACACCGCCAATTTCCTTCTCCCAGCGAGCTGGGTTACGCGACCTCGCTGGGAGGCCGCTCATCGGGATGCCACCAAGAGTGAACAGCTGCAGCGACAGTGTCACATGTCATTGACGAGTGCTGAGGTCTCGGCAATCTCATCCGCCAGCTCCATCCGCTCCTTGTCAGAAAGGATGAGGCTTTGGACAGTTGCCAGAGAGCGGCTGGCAGCCGCGGATTTCTTAAGACGCGCGGCCAGTTCGGCGTGATAGATCAGCGCTCGGGCCCGTGCGAAGGGGGGTGCATCGGGGAACCGTTTTAATCCCGTTTCCAGAGTCCGGTAGGCCTTGAGATCTGTCACGTTGAGTCTCAAGTACGACCGACGGCACGTACACTCCAGGAAATTACCCACTGCCCATGGGCTCGATCCCCTCGCCATGAGGGAATCCGCCGCCCAAGGCCCACTTGGTGCGTCTGCCGAGATGACATCCAGACAGGAATGCTGCTTCGATCACAAGGTGCGTCCGGGGTCCAAAGCGTTCCCGCCGGAAAGCAGAAGAGACAGAGCAGACACGGGGTATGCTCTGTCTCTTCTCTTCGTTGAGCTGCGGAAAAGGGTGACGGCAATAACGCCGTCGACGTTTCACCTCAGTAGCTCTCGTTACTGCAGCCCCGGAATTTCGGCGGTCGCTATCATTCCCTCAATCATTCCACAGGAGCGGACTTGGGCCACAGTATCAGAAATCCAATGGCGCCGGCGATCAACGAAGCGACAAATATCGCGATCTTGGCAGCCGCGTACGTCGCCTGATCCGGGAAGGCAATTCCGGCGATGAACAAGGACATCGTGAAACCAATACCCCCCAGTGCCCCCGCACCACACAGTTGTCGCCATGTGTAGGCATCCGGCTTGTCCGCGATACCGCTACGAACGGCCAGCCACGAGGCGGTAATAATTCCGACCGGCTTACCAATAATCAGCCCAAGTGCGATCGCCGCAAACAATCGACCTCGGCCTTCAAGGACGCCGGGTGTCCAGGTGACGCCCGCATTCGCTAATGCGAAAATCGGCAAGGCCACGTAACTTGACCAGGGTTCAACCGAACGAAGCAGCCGGTCGTTAGGTGACTCCATGCGATTGTAAATGGCGTCCAGTGTGCGAAGCGTTCCTTCAGAGGGACCATTTCGCATTGCCTCCCCCGCATGGCTTTCCTCGCGGTTGATCACTGCCGAAGCCTGAGTGAGCAGCGCCTTCAGATTTGCGGGAGGTCGCGCGGGAATCAGGATGGCCATAATCACTGCTGCCAGTGTCGCATGCAGCCCCGCTTCGTGAAGGACAAACCACAGGGCCACAGCGCACACGGCGTAGGGGAGCGAGCGATACACACCGATCCGATTGAGTGCCACAACAACCGCAGTTACGGCCCCCCCTGCGATCAGATAGAGGGTGTTGATCGACTCTGTATAGAAGAACGCGATAATCAGAATCGCAACGACGTCATCGATGATTACCGCAGCCGTCAGAAATACTCGCAGCGCAATCGGCACGCGGGAACCGAGCAGTACGATCAGAGCCACGGCAAAGGCAGTGTCGGTTCCAATCGGAATTCCCCACCCCTGTCGCAAGTCTGCCGGCACGATCGAAGCGTAAATGATTGCCGGAAGCGCGATCCCGCCGATCGCAGCGATCACCGGTAACGCCCCCGAACGAAATGTCGCTAGGTGACCGACCGTAAATTCCCGTTTGATTTCCAGACCGACAACAAAGAAGAACACGGTCAGCAACCCGTGGTTAACCCAGTGCAGCAGCGAATGAGAAAACGTCATGCTGCCCCAGATGAAGCCCAACTGCTTCTGCCAGAAGGCTTCATACGCCGAGCTGAGGGGAGAGTTGCTCAGCACGATCGCCAGCAGCGTGGCCAACCCGAGCAACAGGCCTGATGAGGGTCCCCAATGAACAAAGTTGAAGGCCGCAGCCTGAATCCGATGCCCAAGTGGCGCAAGCATCGCGTCGGCAAGCGAGCTCTCATCCCATGTGTCTGTGTATCGACGTCCGTTGATAAAGAACGCAGGTGTCTCAATGACACCGCTGCGATGCGCGCTGTCAACGTCTTCCTGGACCGCCATTCTGGCCGCTTCGGCTCGTGGAGTACCGGCCAGAGCATCGTCGGTGACGCCGTACTCCCGCGCAGCCTCTTCGATACCTGCGTTATTTAACGTCGGACCTCGCTCCATGAACGATTCATGCAGGTCCCAGAAATTCCCCGTAGTGTCAAATACGCGTTCGGCGACCTCTGCGGCACGCTGTGCGTCAGGCTTTCCCTCAACAGGCAGATGCCTGAAAACATACCGCATGCGATCACCAAATCGATCGCGGAGCGCTTCGACCACCACGTGAACGGCACGACAGCGGTAGTCCGCATAACTGCCGTACTGCACGAGGGTCATTTCCGCGTCTGGAGGTCCCAGGATGTGATCGTGTAGGGGATCGACAGGAGGATCAAGCTGTCGTACTGCGGCAGGCGTCATTGATGAACTCCTTAATTGACTAGATGGTGTGTCTCGCGAGATTACGTAAACGATGGGAGAGTGGCTTTTGCCCGATTCGGTATTCGGACGGAGCAAACAGATTACGCACAGGATCGTGACTCGGTTCAGAATCGAGTCACTCCGATTTGGATCGAATGAGGTCCCTCATTCGACAGTCAGTCGCCAATGCTGCGCATTCCGGGCCCTGCGTGAACCCGGAGATGGCTGATGACAGACTCACATGACTTGAGAGAGACGAGCTCAGTCCTCTGGGGTCGGCGCGTCTTTGCTTCTGGATATATAAACAGAACACGGAGCATTATGCGCGACGAACATGGATACGGACCCCATGAAGAATCGGCGGATGGGGCCATACCCGTGCGAGCCGACAACGATCAGATCGGCCTGCCAGTCTTCGGCTTCACGGACAATCCCATCCTTGGGATTTCCCTCCAGCAATTTCGACTGAACCGTCAGGTGCGGCGCAGCTTTTCTCAGCCGCGCAGTGGCGACCTGCAGAACACCCGTGACTTCCTGCCGCTGTTGCTGAACCAATTCATCGTAGGCGGTGGAACTGCCTGGCATACGGCCCCGCCCGAGAGGCGCATCGACGATCACCACTTTGACAATCGTTTCTGATGGCCACGGCATGCGACTTGTCTCATCGATCGCAGCATCACTGCACCGAGAGCCATCAACTGCCAGTAGAATTCTCATCACAAACCTCTTTAATGGGAGTCGAATTCAAGTCAAAAGTAGAAAGCGGACCACGGAGAAAAACACAATCCGTTCCTGCAAAACGGGAAGCCAGTTCCGCGCTTGCGACAGGAGTTTTCTGCCCACGTTCAATTGTTGCTGAATGCGGGTAGCCAAATCGTGAAATGTGGATTATGAAACGAGATTATCGTCATCCGCCGACACCGTCCGAGCGTATTGTTGCAGGTCGAGCTCTGAAGGGAAGGCTTCTCCCTACCAGGAATTGGCCAGAAGTCAATCGATTTTTAATTTTTGAGAATTGAATGGAAACTCCGGCCCGCTGAATGGGTAGAGTCCAGAACGACAAACGATGCAAAAGTCACGTCCCCGCAACACACCTGGCTTTAAGCGCAGGTGATATGAACTGAGGTTGGATGATTTTTAGAAGATCCACTATTCCGACGGCTCCGAGTCTGTCGGTGCTCGCCACAACCGGGACAGAGAACGCAGGAGATCGGAATGAGTGAAACTCATCGAGTGCACGGTACCGTCATTTCGGTACGAAGCAGCGTTGTGGATGTGCATTTTCCTGCTCAACTTCCCGAGCTCAATTCCGAATTGCGTGCAGGACCGGACGATTCCATCATCATCGAGGTCGTCACGCATTTGACGCCCCAGATCGTGCGTGGCATCGCCCTGACTCCGACAGCCGGATTGGCACGGGGTTCCACCGTTGTCGATACCGACCACCCGCTGTTGGTTCCCGTGGGACAACGCTTACTCGGGCGCGCCGTGAACGTGTTCGGAAAGGCTCTCGACGAAAAGGAGGAACTGACCGATGGCATTCGACGGCCACTGCACAATCCTCCGATCTCGTTGGCTCGCCAGGGAACCACAACAGAGATTTTCGTCACAGGGATCAAGGCAATCGATCTGCTGTCACCGCTGGAGCGGGGTGGCAAGGCAGGGCTGTTCGGAGGAGCCGGTGTCGGTAAGACCGTGCTCATTACCGAATTGATCAACAATGTGGTCGGCCGTCATGATGGTGTCACCATCTTCTGCGGTATTGGCGAACGATCCCGCGAAGCAGAAGAGCTCTACCGCGACGTCGATGAAGCGGGTGTGCTCAAGAGTACCGTCCTGGTCTTCGGTCAGATGAACGAGCCTCCAGGTGCGAGATTCCGCGTCGGTCATGCCGCGTTGACGATGGCGGAATACTTCCGCGACGATCACAAGCAGGACGTCCTCCTGTTGATGGATAACATCTTCCGGTTTATTCAAGCCGGATCCGAGGTCTCCGGGCTCTTAGGGAGACTCCCCTCTCGCATGGGATATCAGCCGACGCTGGGGACTGAGCTGGCGGAACTGGAAGAACGGATCTGCACCACCAACGAGGCCGCGATTACCTCGGTTCAGGCGGTCTATGTTCCCGCAGATGACTTCACAGACCCGGCGGTCACACACACCTTCGGACACCTCTCATCGCTGATCGTCCTCTCTCGCGATCGGGCGAGTCAGGGCTTTTATCCCGCGATCGATCCTCTGCGCTCAGAATCCAAAATGTTGACGCCTCCCCTCGTGGGAGAACGTCACTACAACGTCGCCCGACGCGTTCGAGAGACACTGGCTGGCTACGAAGATCTCAAAGACGTGATCGCCATGCTGGGACTGGAAGAGCTTTCCCGCGACGATCAGAAACTCGTCCACCGTGCGCGACGGCTCGAACGATTCCTCACTCAGCCCTTCTTCACAACGGGCCAGTTCACAGGCCGCGAAGGAAAGATGGTCGATCTGGAAGATACGCTGACCGGTTGTGAGCGGATTCTGAATGACGAGTTCTCTGATTACCCCGAACGAGCGTTGTACATGATCGGTACCATTGACGAGGCCCGCAAATCATGAGCATGCGCGTCAAAATTGTGGTCCCGTCCGGCATTTTTCTGGAGCAGCGCGCGCTCAAAGTCGTCGCGGAAGCCAAGAATGGATCCTTCTGTCTGCTCCCTCGCCATGTCGATTTTGTCACGGCACTGACGTCCGGAATTCTTTCTCTGACACCAGATCTTTCTGCAGAAACGGACCCACAAACAACTCAAGACGATGCCAGTGATCTCTACATCGCCATCGATGAAGGGATTCTTGTCAAACGGGGCGCCGACGTCCTCGTGTCGACGTGGAATGCGGTACAAGGTCCGCTGGGAGAGCTCAACAAAGCCATACAGGCTCAGTTTGCCGCCCTGGGAGAAAAGGAACAACAGGCACGACTGGCGCTCGAACACCTCGAGGCCAGCCTCGTCCGCCAGGTCCTGGGGCGGGAAGGAGGGGGCTATGTCTGAGCAACCACATGACCACAACGCGCCGCTGGATGATCCGCAATTCGTATCTCGCAACCTCGACCGCTTCCGTAAACAAATTGAAGCCCGCGAAAAGCAGAAAGTCTCTGCACGCCAGCACAAGGACCATACGCTGCTGGTGGGATTCAGTGCCTTTGGAGCAGTCGGATGGTCCATCGCCGTCCCGACACTGCTTGGTGTGATACTTGGACTCTGGCTTGATCGAAGATTCCCCGGCCACTTCTCATGGTCGTTGGCGATGCTATTAGCCGGCGTCACATTAGGCTGCCTGAGTGCCTGGCTTTGGGTCAGTAAAGAACAGCAGTCTATCGACAATCGGAGGAATGATTCTCATTGACGACCCTGGACTTTATCTACCTGGTACTGGCCTTCGGGGCTGGACTGGCCGTCGGGTTGCTCTACTTCGGCGGCCTGTGGCTTACCATCCAGCAGCTTCCCCGAACACGCATGCCCGTACTACTCGTCATGACCAGTGCAATTATCCGCACGCTGGTGACGATCGGTGTGTTCTATCTCGTCATGGGGGACCGCTGGGAACGGGCAATCGCCTGTCTCGTTGGCTTTATCACGATGCGGCTGTTCTGGGTTGCCTCAGTTCGATCTCTCCAGGCAAGTGAGTCATCCGTTCGTAAAGAAGAAATTCCGCAATGAATATTACTCCCGACACGATCATCTACTTCCAGGCAGGGTTCGTGAAAATCAATGCGACCCTGGTCTTTACCTGGCTGGTGATGTTCCTGCTGGCAGCAGGATCATGGCTGATCACTCGAAATCTCTCGAGCGGCACAAATCTCAGCCGAGGGCAAAATCTGCTCGAAATCATCGTTAATATGATCCAGAGCCAGTTGCGCGAAGTGACCGAGCAAGACCCCGGTCGCTACCTCCCCTTTATCGGCACCTTGTTCCTGTTCATTCTGACCTGTAACACCCTTTCGATCGTTCCGGGCTTTCATCCCCCGACCGGGTCCCTCTCAACCACCGGGGCACTGGCATTATGCGTGTTCGTCGCTGTCCCTTACTTCGGCATCACTTCCCGAGGCTGGAAAGCCTACCTGGGTGACTATCTCAAGCCGACTCCCATGATGCTCCCCTTCAATATCATGGGGGAACTGACCCGGACCCTATCTCTGGCCATCCGCCTTTTCGGCAACATGATGAGCGGTTCAATGATCGCAGCAACCGTGCTGGCGATTGCGCCGCTGCTGTTCCCGATTGTGATGAATGCCCTGGGACTGCTGCTCGGTGTCATTCAAGCCTACATCTTCTCAATCCTGGCTCTGGTCTTTATTGCCTCAGCAAGCCGCAGCCACGATGAATTACATGCAACGCAGGACCTCACCTCAGAAAACGGAGATCTTTCATGAATAGTGTCGATTTGATCGGCATGGTTTCGATCATCACGGCGGGCGCAACGATTGGATTTGGTGCGCCGCTGACTGCAATTGGTGAAGGGTATGCGATTGCCAAAGCCATGACGGCTCTGGCACAGCAGCCGGATGCTTCACCTACGATCACGCGAACGCTGTTCATCGCGATCGCCATGATCGAATCCTCTGCCATCTATTGCTTCGTGGTGTCGATGATCCTCATCTTCGCAAACCCATTCTGGAATCACGTGGTTCAAGCTGCAGGAGGCCAGTAGTGCAAATCGACTGGTTTACCCTGATCGCACAGATCATTAACTTCGCCATCCTGGTCTGGCTGCTGCACTACCTGCTGTACGATCGAATCGTCCGGGCAATGGACGAGCGAGAGAAAAAGATCGTCAGCCAGCTGGAATCCGCAGCCGAAGAACGTAAGGCAGCAGCAGCCGAGAAAGAGACATACCGCGCCAGGATTCACGAAGCAGATCAACAAAAGCAGGCGATGCTGGCTGAAGCCAAACAGGAAGCCGAGGCCTATCGACAGCAGTTGATCAAGAAAGCGGAAGCGAATTCCGAAGAGGTCCGCTCGCAGTGGTACGAAGCCCTTGAGCGGGAACGGACGGAAATCCTCGACGACGTACAAGAGAAAGTCGCTCAGCAGGTCGTCTCGATCACGCGCCACGCGATGAATCAGATCGCCAACACCGATCTCGAATCGCAAGTTCTGAACGCCTTTCTGAACCATTGGGATGCACTCGATGAACGCGAACATCAGGCTATGGTGGATGCCGCCCGAGAAGCGTCAGGACACGCCGAAGTAAGAACCTCATTTCCTGTCGCGGAAGATCTGCGCGAGCAACTCCGTACGCATCTCGCCGAGTCACTCAAGCAGGACCTGGAGATCGAATTCACGACGATTCCCGAGTTGATCTGCGGAATCGAGCTCCGAATCCAGTCCCAACGCCTGGTCTGGAGTCTCGATTCCTACCTGACAGACCTCGAGAACGTGATCTTTCAATCCATTGAAGAAAAAGTGATCGAGCATGGTAAGCCCCAAAGCGATAAAGCCTGAACAACCCCCTGTGCCCACGATGCCCACCGTGCAGCCTAATCTGACTTCGACTTTGGCTGAGACGTTCGCGCTCATCGATCACAGCCTTTCCCGGTCGCAGTCAGAACTCGCCACTCAGGAAGTCGGACGAGTCATCTCTGTCGGCCAGGGGGTCGCACAAGTCCGCGGGATTCCTGGAGTACAGGCCGAGGAACTGATCCGCTTTCAAGGCGGTACTCTGGGGATGGCTTATAACCTCGATCCCGATGAAGTTGGCGTGGTGCTGCTCGGGTCGAGCAACAAGTTGATCGCAGGAATCCCTGCCTATCGAACGGGACGCATCCTGGATGTTCCCGTCGGCGATCAATTGATCGGCCGGGTCGTCAGCGCACTCGGGCAACCCCTCGATGATCAGGGCCCCTTACGCATGCCGCAGCGACGGACGATCGAACGGCCCGCACCACCGATCATGCATCGTGCCCCGGTCACGAAGCCGCTGCAGACGGGGATCAAAGCCATCGATTCACTTCTTCCGATTGGTCGCGGCCAGCGGGAATTGATTGTCGGCGACCGCCAGACCGGCAAAACCGCAATTGCCCTCGATACCATTCTCAACCAGCGGAATACGAATGTCCTGTGTGTGTACTGTGCGATCGGACAACGCAACTCAGCCGTCGCCAAGTTCCTCGCTCAACTTCAGCATTATGACGCCCTGAAATACACATTGGTCGTCGTCGCCTCGGGGGACGATTCACCAGGCGTCCAGTTCATCGCACCGTATGCTGCGACCACCATGGCCGAGTACTTCATGGAGCAGGGGCGGGATGTCCTCATCATTTATGATGACCTGACGCGGCATGCCCGTGCTTACCGCGAACTCTCTTTGCTGCTCCGTCGACCGCCCGGCCGCGAAGCTTACCCCGGCGATATTTTCTATCTTCATTCCCGGTTGCTCGAACGCTCGACGCACCTGCGCGAAGAATATGGGGGCGGCTCGCTGACGGCACTGCCGATTGCAGAAACCCAGTCCCAGAACATTTCGGCTTACATTCCCACAAACCTGATCTCCATCACCGACGGGCAAATCGTGCTCTCGCCGGATCTGTTCCGCAAAGGAAACCTGCCCGCCATCGATGTCGGAAAGTCCGTCTCCCGAGTCGGGGGCAAAGCACAACTCCCCTGCTATCGGTCCGTTGCCGGGGAACTGCGACTTTCCTACTCGCAGTTTGAAGAGCTCGAAGTCTTCGCCCGCTTCGGAACCCGCATCGATGACGAGACCCGCAAGTTGCTGGAACGGGGTCGCCGCGTCCGCGAAGTGTTTAAGCAGATGCAGTACGAAACCATGCCCCCGGCCGAACAGGTGGCCGTCCTGCTGGCGGCAATCGAAGGACTGCTGAATCAGGTTCCTCTGGCCAAGGTTCACAAAGCAGAACAAGCCATCAGCGAGGCGGTCAATTCAAACCTTTCCGAACTGCTCGCCCGAATGACCTCTGCCGAAAAATTGACGAAGGAGGATCGAGCAGACCTGCTGAAAGTCGCCGCCGCTGCGATCGAGAGCCTCAAGGAGTAAGAACCGTCATGGCACAGACACTCGAGGCAATGCGACGACGCAAAGAGAGCGCCAGCGACCTGTACTCGGTCGTGCGCGTGATGAAAGCCCTCGCCGCCGCCAATATCCGGCAGTGCGAAAAAGCGGTCGAATCGCTCCACGACTATGCCCGGACGGTCGAAGACGGTCTCCAGATCGCCGTTCGACATCGGGCCGGGATGCTGGGGAACGATCCTGTGCCCGGCAAACGCTGGTGCGTCGTCGTCTTTGGGTCGGACCAGGGAATGTGCGGCTCATTCAACGAACAGATCACTCAGTACGCATTGGAGGAATTCCGCACGCTCACGAGGAGTCCCGAGGATCTGACTCTGCTCGCCGTCGGTCTCCGCATCGTCGGACGACTGGAAGATGCAGGCTATCCCATCGCTGAGGATTTGATGGTCCCCAGCACGATCGACAACATCACACCTCGGGTGAACGACCTGCTGCTGAAGATTGAACAGCTCCGTTTCCAAAAGGGAATCAACCAATTCCTGCTCATCCACCATCGCCCCGCCGGGTCATCATTCCAACCCGACAAACGACAGTTGTTGCCCATCGACCGGAAATGGCTTCACGATCTGTCCCACAAAAAGTGGAAGTCCCATTCCCTTCCCACCTACACACTCGAATGGGAACAGCTCTTTTCATCGCTCGTTCGTCAGCACCTGTTCGTAACGCTCTATCGCGCATTTGCGGAGTCCATGGCGAGCGAGAATTCGAGTCGGCTGGCGTCGATGCAGGCCGCTGAGAAAAACATCGAGACCCACCTGAACGAACTGACCAAAGAATATCACCAGCGAAGACAGCAAGGCATTACTGAAGAACTGCTGGACATCGTCGCAGGCTTCGAAACCCTGACGCAAAAGCCACGAGCAAAAACCCCATAGCCAGTCTCAGGTGTTACACCCCTCCGGACGCCGGCCGAAGCCCCATTCGCAGAGCGATGACAACGGGTCGACTGAACACGTCCCCACCGTGGCGAATCAGCGTCTGCAGCAATAACGGACCCTGCCACCCAGCAGTCTGTTGAAAAATGGGGACTGGCTCCGAAGTCCGCTCGAAATCAATGAGCAATCTACATTGCGCAAGGTGCCCGTCCCACGTTTTCCACAGGCAGCCGGTGGTGTCAATCTGTTCCGCTCTCCGTATCCTCTAGTCACTAAAATACAGGGTTCTAGTGTGAG
>NZ_DASWWZ010000401.1:0-7958 GCF_036405755.1 Schlesneria sp. | reverse complement strand
TAGGATTGGCGTGCCTCAGCGCAATGGGGTTATGCACCATATTGATCTAGCCACCTGTCCCGTCCATTGCCCATTTAAACACAGGTTCTGCCCGGATGAATTCCACCCAATACCGTCATCTTGGTGCGCATCTGGCAATTGAGAATGGTGAGCCCGGCGTGAAATTTAACGTCTGGGCTCCGAATGCCACCGAAGTCTCCGTCCTGTGTGATCAGAATGCGTGGATGCACGGACGCAACTGGCTTCAATCCAGTGACAACGGTGTCTGGTGGGGTTTTGTCCCCGGAATGAAACACGGGGACCCTTACAAATTTGGCATTCGGTCGAAGCACGGGCAATTGCTTCAAAAATCGGACCCGTATGCCTTCGCGACCGAAGTCCCCCCGAAAAGTGCGTCGCTGGTTTACAACCTCGATGGCCACAAATGGCGCGATCACGAATGGATGAGCCAGCGAGAAGCCTCCAACTGGTACGAAAAGCCTGTCTCCGTCTATGAAGTCCACCTCGGTTCCTGGAAGCGGCCGACCGATGGTCGTCAGTTCTTCAACTACGTGGAACTGGCTCGGATGCTGGTGGCCTATGTGCAGGACCTCGGCTACACCCACATCGAACTCATGCCGGTGAATGAATTTCCCTTCGACGGTTCATGGGGGTACCAGGCGACTGGCTACTTCGCTCCGACCAGTCGCTTCGGAACGCCGCATGACTTCATGGAGTTTGTCGAAATCTGTCACGCAGCCGGAATTGGCGTGATCATTGACTGGGTTCCGGCTCACTTTCCCACCGACGGACATTCGCTGGGCAGCTTCGACGGAACGGCGTGCTACGAACACGAAGACCCGCGGAAAGGGTTTCACCCCGACTGGGGAACGCTGATTTTCAACTACGGTCGCACGGAAGTGCGCGAATTCCTGCTCTCGAGCGCCCGTTACTGGATTGACACGTTCCATGTCGACGGACTACGCGTGGACGCCGTAGCCTCGATGCTCTATCTCGACTACTCCCGTAAGCCCGGGGAGTGGGTGCCGAACATGTTCGGGGGACGCGAGAACCTCGAAGCCATCGATTTCCTCAAAGAAATGAATTCCGAACTGTACCGTGAATTCCCGGGCATCCTGACGATTGCGGAAGAATCGACATCCTGGGGCGGAGTTTCTCGTCCGGTCTACACCGGCGGTCTCGGTTTCGGCATGAAATGGGACATGGGCTGGATGAACGACACGCTGCGCTACTTGCGCCGTGAACCCGTCCACCGCAAGCATCATCAGAACGAACTTTCGTTCCGAATGGTTTATGCCTTCACAGAAAATTTCATGCTGCCGTTGTCCCATGACGAGGTCGTGCATGGGAAGTGCTCTCTCTTGTCCCAAATGCCGGGGGATCATTGGCAGAAGTTCGCCAATTTGCGAACCCTCTTCGGATATCAGTATACCCAGCCCGGCAAGAAGCTGCTCTTCATGGGAGGAGAGATTGGCCAATGGCTGGAGTGGAACCATAACACGCAGCTCGACTGGCCGTTGCTCGATCATCCGATGCATGCCGGAATCCATCGACTCGTCAAAGACCTGAATACGCTCTACCGGAACGAGCCGGCGCTGCATCAGCTCGATATGTCCGGCGAAGGGTTTCGCTGGATTTCCTGCGACGACGCCCAAAACAGCGTCTACGCCTACATCCGCCAGGGACGTGCCGCGAACGACCGTGTGATTGTGGTCGTCAATTTCACTCCCGTCCCTCGATACAACTACCGGATCGGCGTTCCAGTCGCCGGTTACTATATCGAGCGTATGAATACTGACTCGAGTCTCTACGGCGGCTCCAATGTGGGGAATGTCGGAGGAGTCTACTCTCAACCCGGCTCGTGCCATGGCGAAACCCAGTATCTCTCGCTCACACTCCCTCCGCTAGCCATGCTGGTCCTCAAACCAGTCACTGGCGCCGCGACGGTCTAATGGCAGGACCAGTGACATCGAAAACGTCATGACGCCAGCGGAAAATGAGTTCGACGACTTCGACTGGGGACTTGCCACTCAGGCGATCACGGTCCGAATCCGCTGGTTTGGCATCTGCATCGGTTACGTTCTCGTCAATTTCATCGGACAAGGCCACAATCGGGGCATCCTCAATGCCATTCTGCTGCTCGGAGCGATCTACGCTCTGTTCGACACCATCTGGTCCATGCGCGGACGGGTGTTTCTCAGCAAGTGGCCCGTGTTCATCTCCTTTATGGAAGCCCTCTTTATTGGCCTGCTCTGCCACTTTGACGAGGGGTTGCTGAGCGCCTTCCGTTTCTATTACTTCCTGTCACTTTTAGTCTGTGCCATTCGTTACGCCCCACTGGTCACCTGGATCACCTTTGGACTCCATTCAGCCAGCTATATGACTCTCGCGCTGACACGTCGGATTACCACCAGCGACGAGATTTCGGCCCTGATCCTGATGCCGATCTTTATTGGCTGGGTCACCTGGGCGAGTGTCTCTTTATCCGGTCTGCTGAAGTGGGCGAGCACCCGCCTGCGGGAACTGAATGCAAAGCTCCAGCAGAACCAGTCCATGCTCGAACACCGCATCAGTGAGCGCACGCGTCAACTGCAGGAGTCCCAGGCCATGCTTGTCCAACAGGAAAAGCAGGCAGCATTCGGACTTTTAGCCGCAGGAATTGCTCACGAAGTCGGCAACCCGCTGGCGGCGATCAGTTCCCTCGTGCAGCTTCTGAACCGCCGGAATATCGGAGGAGAAACCCGGGAAAAGCTGTCGCTGGTTGACGATCAGCTGCGTCGGATCCAGCGCACCCTGAGGGAACTGGTCGACTTCAGTCGTCCAGCAGTGAACGAGCAGACCCGGTGTGACGTCCACGCAATGATCGATGCGGCACTCAATATCGCCAAGTACTACAAGCGAAAAAAAGGGAAGCAAATCATCACGCGTTACGCTCAGGGCGTTCCGCTGATTATGGTCGTGCGAGACCAGCTGGTACAGGTTTTTCTCAATCTGATCCTGAATGCCATGGACGCCACCGAAGAAGGGGGAACCATCCTGATCGTGACGTCGCGACAGGACTCTTGGCTGAAGCTTGATTTCTGCGACGACGGTCATGGCGTTCCGGAAAGTTTACGCGGACGAATGTTTTCGCCCTATTTTACCACGAAAGTGACGGGTACTGGTCTGGGATTGTTCGTCAGCAAGAATATCGTCGAGCAGAACGGGGGGCGGATTGAGCTGACCCAGACGTCGTCGGAGGGGACTGTCTTTTCTGTCTTTCTGTCCTGCGGCGAGGGAACGGCCATCGCAGACGATTGCTCTGCCCCTGATTCCGCCCGGCAAGAAGCGTAATCAGTTCGGTTTGACGAATGGAGACATCGGAATGGGGGACTCGACACAAGCGGTTCTCCTTGCCCATGTGAAGACACGCTACTAGAATTCGCGGTGACCTGGAATGTTCTGGAGCGTTATCGGAGACGGCAGTTACGGCGAACCGCACATCTACGGTTTGCGGAATCAATCTAGCGAAAGCATGGCGACGTTGGGTCGATGTTTGAGTGTGAGGGATTGTCCTCGACAAATCAGGTCGTATTGGTTCAAGCGTTTCACATCGAGTTATGGCAGGTTGTCCTGTCCCTCATAACCTTGGAGGCTATGGAATGTACGAGCGATTTACTGATCGCGCCCGAAAAGTTATGCAACTCGCCAATCAGGAAGCCCAGCGTTTCAACCACGAGTACATCGGTACCGAGCACATTCTTCTCGGGCTGGTGAAGGAAGGTTCCGGTGTTGCCGCGAACGTCCTGAAGAACCTCGAAGTTGACTTGCGCAAGATTCGTCTGGAAGTTGAGAAGATCGTCCAGTCGGGGCCCGACATGGTCACGATGGGCAAACTTCCCCAGACGCCTCGAGCAAAAAAGGTTGTCGAGTATGCAATGGAAGAGGCGCGAAATCTCAACCACAATTACGTCGGTACCGAGCACCTTCTGCTGGGCCTGATCCGTGAACAGGAAGGTGTCGCTGCACAAGTCCTGATGAACCTGGGTCTGAAGCTTGAGGACGTCCGAGAAGAAGTCCTCAACCTGCTGGGACACGGTGTCGATGGTGGCGCGGAAGGCTCTTCCGAACGCGCTGGTGCCGGCCAGGCTGGCCCCGCCGGAAAGACCCCCAAAAGCAAGACCCCCGCGCTCGACAGCTTCGGCCGTGACCTGACCGAACTGGCCCGCCAGTCGAAGCTCGATCCCGTCATCGGTCGTTCCAACGAAATCGAACGCGTCATCCAGATTCTCTGCCGCCGACAGAAGAACAACCCCGTCCTGCTGGGGGAAGCCGGCGTCGGTAAGACCGCAATCGTCGAAGGCTTTGCCCAGATGGTTGTGAACGGCGAAGTTCCGGAACTGCTGCGAGACAAACGAATCGTGGTGCTGGATCTGGCGATGATGGTCGCCGGTACCAAGTACCGTGGTCAGTTCGAAGAACGCATCAAGGCCGTGATGAACGAAGTCAAGCGAGCCAAAAATACCATCCTGTTTATCGACGAGCTTCACACGCTGGTCGGTGCCGGGGGTGCTGAAGGTGCGATTGATGCTTCCAACGTCCTGAAGCCCGCTCTCAGCCGTGGCGAAATCCAGTGTATCGGTGCGACCACACTCGATGAGTTCCGCAAGTACATCGAAAAAGATGGTGCGCTGGAACGCCGGTTCCAGACAGTCGTTGTCGAGCCCCCATCTCCTTCGCAGACGATCGAGATTCTCAAAGGCTTGCGAGATCGTTATGAGCAGCACCATCGCGTACAGATCACCGATGACGCGCTCGCCAAAGCCGTGGAGCTGTCGACCCGGTATATCACCGCACGGTGCCTTCCAGACAAGGCGATCGATGTCATCGACGAATCGGGGGCTCGCATCCGCCTGAAGTCGATGGTTCGTCCGCCCGATCTGAAGGAACTCGAAGGCGAAGTCGAACGCCTGAACGCAGCGAAAGAGGAAGCCGTTGCCAATCAGGACTTCGAAAAGGCAGCCGCTCTGCGTGACCAGGCTGATAAGCTGAAGAAGAAGAAAGAAACGATCAACAAGGACTGGCGAGAAAAGTCCAAAGAGAAGGAAGGTGTCGTCGACGCCGAAGTGATCGCGGAAGTCGTCGCGAAGATGACCGGAATCCCGCTGACACGTCTGTCGAGCGAAGACGCTGTCCGTCTGCTGCGGATGGAAGAAGAACTGCATCGCCGGGTGGTCAGCCAGAACGAAGCCATCAAGCAGGTTGCGAAGTGCGTCCGACGCAGCCGCAGCGGCTTGAAAGATCCTCGTCGTCCGACAGGAGTGTTCCTGTTCGCCGGTCCAACCGGGGTCGGGAAAACGCTGACAGCCAAGACGCTCGCAGAATTCATGTTCGGTGATCAGGACGCCTTGATCCAGATCGACATGAGCGAATACATGGAGAAGCACAACGTCAGCCGTCTGATCGGTGCTCCTCCAGGATATGTCGGCTTTGAAGACGGTGGTCAGCTCACCGAAAAAATCCGACGTCGTCCGTACGCGGTCGTGCTGCTGGACGAAATCGAGAAGGCTCACCCAGACGTCTTCAACATGCTGCTGCAGATCATGGAAGAAGGTCACCTGACCGACAGCTTTGGTCGCAAGGTCGACTTCAAGAACACCATTCTTATTATGACGACGAATGCCGGGGCACTCGCCGTCAATAACGAGTTTGGATTTGCTCCGAAAGATACCGACACAAGCTACGATCGCATGAAGGAACGCCTCATGCACGAACTCGAACGCGAGTTCAAGCCAGAGTTCCTTGGTCGTCTGGACGAAGTCGTTGTCTTCCGGTCGCTGACCGAAGAAAACCTGAAGCAGATCGTCGTGATCGAACTTGCCAAGGTCCGTGAACGCCTTGCAGAAAAGGGTCTGACCCTGGTTCTGACCGAAGAAGCAAAGCAGTTCATTATCTCCAAGGGAAATGCGACTGAATATGGTGCTCGTCCGCTCCGCCGGGCAGTCGAGACCTATATCGAGGATCCGCTTTCGGAAAACCTGTTGCAGGGATCGTTTGAAGGCTTCAACACCATCACCGTGAAGGTGAAGGAAGTCGGCGATCAGAAGCAACTCGACTTCGAAGCATCGACACAGGAACATGCACCAGCAACCGAACTGGCAGAAGCTCAGACGACCTGATCTTCCGCCCGGCGTTGCTGCTCGTTGAACGACTCAGCTCGATCACCTTTCGATCGGGCTGAGTTTTTTTGTGCACTGCAGTCAGTTCACCGTCAGAAAAGACCTCGCGTCGGCTATCCGCCCGCGAAACTGAAGCCGTATTTCGCCTAAAGCGCATTTTGCAAAGGAAAGAGTCGTAATTCTCGTGATAACCGAATGTCGCTCGTTGACATCGCCTCTCAGACCGGGTTAAAACGAATTCGGTAAGTCTACGGAGTTTTTCAGAAGTGCGACGGAGTCGCTCAATGACAGTCGGCGTCAGGGAGAATGCGGCGCAGACGACTGTCAGACTGAGTCGTTCAGAGTGAAGGTGTAAGTCATCATGGCACGCGCAGCGAAGCTTGCAATCGTGTTCGCGTCAGTTGTGGGGTTTTCCCTGGCATCTCCCGTCGAGAGTCAGGCAGGGGTCATCCCCTGGATGTATGATGCCATTTTTGGCCCTGTGGGCAGTATCCGCGCAAACAGCACTTATGCTCCGGCGGCGGTCGGCTACGCTCCCTATTCTGCCTACCAAGCCTCCTATACTCCCATGACGGTGGCTTACGCCCCCATCGATGGAAGTTACGGCTCTGTCGCCGAACCGATGTACACGTCGTATGCGCCGGCCTATTCTTACTCGGGCGTGACCACAGCAGGCTATCGCTCACTGGATTCAGGCTGTGCCTGCAACCAGTCCACAAGTTATGTTCCATCGTCAACGTATGGGGCCGCCTATGGGTACGGGCCTTCGTACTATGGAAGCACAGGCTGTAGCTCCTGCTCCGGTGGCAATTGTTCCAGTGGCAACTGTGGAGTGGGTTGCTCAAACTGCAATGTTGGACCGGGATCCACCACTGCCGGATACGGTTCCACCAGCACGACTGGTCCGATTCCCGAACCAGATCCCAACAATACCGGCCGTGACGATCGATCCAAAATCTACGAACTCGAGCGACGACTCGACGAACTCGACCAGCGACAGCGATACGACGAACGCTATTTCCGACGTCAGCATCAGGACTATTCACCGAACACCCCGAACTCAAACCGGGATGCTCGCGAGGAAGAAGAAGTGAAAGCTCGGCGGAAGCAGTCAACGTTCGGTTCAGACTCCGACTCGGATCCCAGCAAGTATCCTCCTCCAGTAAAGCGATCACCCGCTCCCGCAGACGATCAGGAACCCGAAGAACGATTCAAGCCAAGCCTGGATGTTCCCCCCACGAACGAAAAGCCTGCGACCGAAGCGGACGGAACAACTCAGGTCAAAGAAACAGAACCCCAGGCACTGAACATGGAAACTCGCATCACTGCTAAGGCCGTGACCCCCAAGGTCCGACTGCAGATCCGGACAAAGCAGGGTGCCACTTCCGTCGCGAAGTCGGTAAAGCCGTCAGTCAAAACGTCGGTCAATCCCGTGCCTGTGACAGTCGCCAAACAGTAATCCGCTCTGAATGCCGGCGGGCAAGGCCCAAATTGCAATTCGGGCGATTTGGCTCTTGCTGACAGAAATGTCTACCGGCTCTTGCGTTGTCGCGATTGAGAATAACTCCAGACTGGCAGGTGCACCAAGCAGCTGCCAGTTTTGGTTTTCACATCCCGCTGACATGTCTTCAATCGACTTCCGTTACTGGCAGGATTCAATCCGTCAGTGCATGATTCGCTGATGATTCCGCCAGCCTGTGGTCGATGGTCTGGCAAACTTGAGATAACGACACTTCTACACGCTGACGTCAGTTCATACTGACGTGGTCAAGGACGAATCTCGCATGTTTCTCGGTATCG
>NZ_DASWWZ010000400.1:0-2097 GCF_036405755.1 Schlesneria sp. | reverse complement strand
TGATGTCTCGTTCATCAATATCGACACGGACGCGAAGACGCTGCAGGTCTCCCAGCAGAATCAACG
The DNA here is from genome assembly GCF_036405755.1 of Schlesneria sp. Taxonomy (NCBI): domain Bacteria; kingdom Pseudomonadati; phylum Planctomycetota; class Planctomycetia; order Planctomycetales; family Planctomycetaceae; genus Schlesneria; species Schlesneria sp. Next base: position 2,031 of record NZ_DASWWZ010000400.1, on the reverse strand, counting down.
CCTTGGACGACGAAGAATTAACGTATTCTCCCGGCCGCACATCGATTTTCAGAATTTGACCATCGACGGGGGCTCGGACGAGACAGCGGTCAATCTCTGTCTCAATATTTTCGACTTCGGCACGAGCTGACTCGAGCGAAGCTTGTGTTACGGCTTTGTCGGAATCCCACGCACCGGCCATCAGTAGCGAGTGCTCAGCCTGGGCCTGCTGATATTGCTGGTCGGCCGCCGCGAAAGTGAATCGCCGCGAAGTAAATTCCTCATCCGACATGACCTTGCGTCCCAGCAACTGTTCGCCCCGGTCCAGCAGGTCTTTCAGGCGGGTTCGGTTCGCTTCGGCAACGCGGACTTTGGCTTCGCTTGGAGGAATCTCTTCCGGCCTCGGCATTTGCTCAAGCCGGTTGAGCTGGGCTTCGGCCATGGCCACCCGTGACTGCATGACATGTAACTGAGATCGGAGGTGCCTGTCGTCGACGCGAAAGAGAGGAGTTCCAGCCGTCACGCGCTGACCAAGTTGCTCGGCAGTGACGCAAACTTCAAGAACCACTCCGGCGATTGGCGTCCCGATTGAAATATTCTCGGTACGGGCCTCGACCAGACCTGTACCAGAGATACCAACCGTGAATGATTGCTTGGGGGGCTCGACCAGCGGCGTCGCTCTCGGAATTTTTTCCGCGGCAAACATCAGGTGATAGATGGAAAATGCGAACATGCCTGTGGCGAGCACGGGAAGAAAGAGGGCACGCACGGTTTTCAACATTTCAGTCCAGCCTTCTGACATTTCAATAAACTGTTGTGATCGGTTTGCTTCGGTTTCAGGAAGAGCTTGTCATCCGTCTTGCGATGTCGTGTTAGTGATGAATTTCGAGAGGACGAACACCCGTGGGATCGGGGACTTCCACTTTTGTCACCACTCCATCATCCATGTGGATGATTCGGTCACCAAAACTGAAAACACGACTGTCGTGAGTCACGACAATGACCGCACGGTCGGGCTGAAGTGCGACACGTCTCAGCAATTCCATCACAGTTTGACCCGACTGAGCGTCGAGTGCCGCAGTCGGTTCGTCACACACCAGCAAACGTGGCTCATGCACGAGGGCTCTCGCAATCGCCACTCGTTGCTGCTGTCCCCCGGAAAGCTGATTGGGAAACAGGTGCATTCGTTGCGCCAGTCCGACTTCCGCGAGAATTTCTTTGGCCTCTGCAAACGCTTTCCGACGCGACATCCCCGCAATGATCAGAGGGATCGCGGCATTCTCCACGGCGGTCAGGGTCGGCAGCAGATTGTACTGCTGGAACACAAAACCAATATTCTTTTGCCGGAACTGGACGAGACGAGAACCGCTCATTCCAATCAAGTCTTCTCCCAGCACGGTCAGCGATCCGCTCGTCGCATTCAGCAGCCCCGCAACAATCGAGATTAACGTCGTCTTACCGCAGCCGGACTGACCGACCAGCAACGTCATCTGTCCCGCAAGGACATCAAGGTCGACGCCGCGCAGCGCGATCGTTTTGGCTTCGCCCGTGCCGAACTCTTTGAAGATCTGACGACACGCGACAGCCAGCACCTCAGGCGGGTGTATGTCACTGATCGGTGAAGGTGAAACTACGGTCATGGATCAGCCTCGGAAGACAACCGCAGGTTCCAGGAACAACACTTTTCGCAGACTGAACAGACTGGTCAGCAGAATGATGATCACCACGGCCAATCCCACGCCGATGGCCGCAACGAGGTTGAGGTGAATGCCTGCCATCGGAGCGATTCGATTCGTGAACGTGAAGAAAATTGCCGTCGTACCCATTCCCAGGCCGTAGCCAATACCGCTGACGACGCTGGCCTGCAGCAGGATCATCGAGATCAAGCGGGCGTTGGTGACTCCCATGGCCTTAAGTGCTCCGAATTGTTTCAGGTTTTCGAGCGTGAACAGGTAAAAGGTCTGACCGGCCACCGCTGCTCCCACGATGAATCCCAGGCCGATCGTGATCCCGAAGTTGATAGGAATCCCGGTGGAACTCATGAAATAGTCG
>NZ_DASWWZ010000399.1:0-26205 GCF_036405755.1 Schlesneria sp. | reverse complement strand
GGCCGGAGTAGCCAGCCATCATAGGGGCAGCAACCGACGAATTCTCGATGTTTTTCTGATTGATTCAGGCTGGAACAATGAGGTTGGCAAGGCTGTCCGCGAGAACCTGCCGATTTTCGCCAATTACCTTGAAGGTCAGCGCTTCTTCGTCTTAAACGAAACGCAGTCTCTTACATACATCAAGCGGCATCCATCGCTGGTGGGGGCTGATCCCGTCCTCATCGTGCTGGATCGAAAGGCGGTTAAGGAACGTTCTCCCAAGGGATTTGGGTTTCGTCTCTGCCTGGGCCACATGAGAAATCCTGACGCGGCAATCTCAATGATGAAATGGGCAATCCAGCTCTCGATGGCGTCCAACGGGGATCAAATGGCGACGCTGGTCAGAGAGAGCGGTCATCGCCAGACCATTCAGGGAACAATCGAATTGATTGGAGAAGGGTCCGCCCACCTACTGGAATTTGCTCCCGTTTAATTGTCTGGCAGGGTGCGTCTGTCCCGCAGAGTGACTGTGCGACGGGACACAATCAGGTAGTAACCTCTTCAAGGAATGGAACGCGATGAACGAAGGTATCGGCGGCGTCGTATTAGGGGTTGTCGGGTTTCTCGGGTTGGCGTATCTCGGCGTGAAAGTACGGCAGAACCAGAGGCGACTTCAAAGGATGGTGGCAGTGATCGATAGTCGGCACACCTTTGAAACAGACTACCTGTTTGAACTTGCCGACCGGGGAGACCTGGCTCTTTATTCGACCGGACCGCTGGTCAATTGATTCCCGACAAGGGTGACAAGATCGCTCGTTGACAGAGGTCGTTCTCTGATGTCCCAGGCAAGCAGGATTTTTGTGGATCGCGAAGCGGGCACAGTGGTGTTGTGCTCGCCCGCGCTCGCGCAGACGCAGCCATGGGAAAAGACCCGAGAGATCCTTCGGCGTGTACTGGCAGCAGAGTGCGTTGAGTCGGTTGTTGTCGATCGAGCACGAGAGTCGCTAAGCCTGCACGTAATGGGGCTTACTGGTTCTGCTGGACATCGCGACGTCTCAAAGGGCGGCGCGGCATCCCAGATACCATCGCACAACATGTCGAAGGCCCAAGGAGCGCTCAAGGATATCGTTGCCCATTTGCGCGACGAAGGTCTAGTCAATCCGCCAATCAGCGACAGCTATGCCAGGCAGTCCTGCTTGAAGTTGCATAAGAAAACACCATTCGGTACCGCCACGGCTGGCACTATTGTGCACGCTCTTTCCGGGCGAGTCCGTATTCAACACCCTCTGCTTCGCGGGAATGGAGACCTATCGAGACACGCAGTCATTGCCTTGAAGATGACGCCCGGCATCACGGGGGTCTCTGCCAGTTCCATGACCGGATCGATTCTGGTCCACTTTAACCCGAGCGTCGTGACCACAGATCAGTTGCTGTGGACGATCGAGAATGTACTGACTTCACGATTAAACGAACTCGAATTACTGGCGGGACCACCGCTGCGGCGGTGGGGGGAATCGGCCGCCTGTCTCGGTCTGGCAGTTGTCTCGGAGTTCTTCGTACCTGTCGTTGCACCGCTGACGGCCATCGCGCTTGTTGCCAGCAACCTTCCGACGCTCAAGCGAGGTGTTGCGGAACTGGTGACGCTGAACTGGCGAGTATCTGCACTCTATACCGTGATCATGGGGACAACTCTGATCAGCGGACAGTTCCTGGCTGCAGCGTTGATGCAGGCCTCCATTACGTGCTGGCATGGCTGGTCGAGCCATCGCCTGCGGCGAATCATCCATCAACTGAAGTGTCAGGCACAAGTACCAATCCTGACGGGAGACCTTCAGGCTTTGCAGGTATTGCCTCGAGGAACATCTCCTCAATCACTGATTGGGACATCCGTAATGTTCGATTCGGGAGCGATTCTCCCGTACGACGGCATCATTGAGAGTGGGAGTGCCGCGCTCGACGAAAAGTGTGTCCGGGGTATTAGAGGGACCTCTCAACGTTCAGAAGGTGACTTGGTATTTGCCGGATCACGGGTCGTCACAGGCCCGTTGCAGTTTCGGGTCACTGCCATCGGCCAAGAGACTCGCATGGCGAAGATCAGGGATACCTTGCTGAGCGCCGTTGCTGGACTTCCTGGTCGAGGAACTCCTACCGAGCGAGGTCATTCGTCTGCATCACGGTTTGTCCCCTTCACCTTTGCCACTGGCACGGCCGCGATCATGCTGGGAGATCTGACGACGCTGGCTGCTGTCCTCAGGCCGGATTTCGCCACCGGCCCTTCGATGTCAGAACGATTCAGTAACTTTAGCAGCATCTGTCACCTCTGGGACGAGGGCTGGCTGGTTAGGGATAGCGAAACACTTCATCGCCTTGCCAAGACCCGGACTGTCGTCGTCGCGCACGTTGCGTCTTCTCCAGAGGGACGTGCTACGCAAGCGCTAGCGGATGCGATTTCCGGCGTCGACGAACTGAAGGAGCGGGTTCGAATCCGCAATACCACGCCATCTGGTCCAGGTCTTGAGGTCCATGAAGTCTTTGGGCCAGCAGACTTCTGTCGTCATTACATCCGCAACCTGCGGTCTCGGATTGACAATGTCGCAGTGATGTCCAGTGGACAACTGCTAGGCCAGCTTCAGCAAGATGACGTGATTCGTATTTCCAGTACACCTCAAGAGTGTTTAAACACGCGGGATTTCGACGTTCTGGGATTGCATGCGGAGCCACAACGAGTTGAGCAGCTTTGGAGTGTTCTGCAAGAAACGGGACGTCCCCATCGAATGGGGTGGGCCGCAGTCGTGGCGTTCAATTCGCTCGCAATTTCCGGAGCATTCCTGGCTGGTTTTACGAGTCTGCACGTGGTCTTACTGACGAATCTCGGGGCGCTGACGGCTGGGCTTCTCAGCAATCGACATTTCAAGCAGGCGAAGGTTCTGCTTTCAGGAAAAGACGACATCTCCAAGCCTGACCCCAGTAACGCAGGCAGGTCTATAGACTGTCCTGAACAAGCTGGCTTGGTTCAGGGCGATTTGCAGAGCAAACCATCCAGTGCCCCGACAAGTGAAGGGGTAAATGGGGCCAGGAATGCGAAAATGAGCTCACGTCAGAAAATCGATCCCCGACGCGGAGCCGCTCCGTCGACGACCTTACGATCATCGGATCTGAACGTCATCAGCAAGACCGACCCAAACTGACAGTTCGCCGTCCGCAACTTTGACCAGAGTGAACTACCGTGACTGAAACCGAAACTGTTGAATCGCCGCAATCGATGGATGCTCACGGAACTTCCGACGCTCCGGGAACCGTGGAGGGTTTCGCAGGGGCCGAGAGGACTGCGTCATCTCAATCGGATCCCACAGAAGATGCGTCTCAAGCTCAGATGGGAAGCGGAGATCTGGACGCCGAAGAAACCATTGAGATGCTTGGTCGACTTCCACCTGAATTTGGCATGCTGCTGATCCTATCAGGTATCGCCGGAGTGATCCTGCCCGGTCCTGTTGGAACGCCCCTGCTTATTGCGGGGGGCGTCACGATGTGGCCGAAAGCTTTTGGGCCCATCGAGCGATGGTTCAGTCGAAAATTCCCCGCCGTTCATCGAGAAGGCGTTCATCAGATCAGGGAATTCGTCAAGGACTTACAACGCCGATTCCCTGAATCAAAATGACAGTTCGGCAACCGCCGCGAGAGTGATTCAAGTCGATGTCGCGGCAATGACACCTCTTTTACAGCCCTTTGAAAACAATCCATTCCGGAGAATTACCATGTTACGGTTAGCACGACTTGCTGGTGGCTTTGCAGAAACTGTTATGATGGGATTTGCGTTCGCAGTCGGTTGGATTCTGGCCTTGGCGGTCGTCTCCGGCATGATGGCGTGATTCGTATCTAACGAACGAATTTCGTAGTTTCAGTCTCGACTGAGTTGGAAGAGACTAGTTTCAATTCAATATCCTCCCCGGAGACGGGGGAAAGTGTGTTCAAGGAGTCTGATATGTCCGAAGCATTGGCGATGACGATCAATGAAGTTCCCACGACAACAACGGGCATCCTGGCAACGACCAGGCATGCGATGGAAAGTGGGATCGCAGATGCCCGCGCCAGTGTGGAAGAGGCCTGGCCCAAGATTACCGCAGCCGTGGGAAAAGGGACTTATAACTCGGCGTACTCCGTCGCGTTTGGTGTCGCTTTCCCTGTCCTCCTGCTCGCGAAGGTGATTCCTCAGAACAATTGTATTGTGTGGGGACTGGTCGATGGCGCCAAAGCGGCCAGTAACTACTGCGATCGCACTTTCGGAAAAAAATGAGTGCGGTATGATTCCGGCTGGTTGAAAACCTCATCTCAACCGACGGCGCTTGAGAACCACCGTCAGATCGATCATTAGTCTGCTTTTCGCACGATGTGGAGTTCATTATGGCGATTCAGATTATGGGCAAGTCGCCTCAATTGACTCTGTTCTTTGATCGATCGACGGCGCGACTTTCGCGGAAAAATATGGAGCTGCTGGGACAGACCCTTTCCGATGTTGAGGGAGTCGAGTCCGTGCAGGTCCGTCGTGTCTGGTACGGCTGTCAAAGTCTCACCGTGCAGTTTGATCCGAATGACGAACCCAATTCGATTCTGCGAAAAATGGCCCGGGCTTTGCGTAAAGTTGACGGGAACAGCTCTGGGAAGGACGACGACGCTTCGGGGCAGAATTCGAACGGATGCCAGTTTCGACTATTGTCATCAGAAGCCGCCCCGGCTGAGTCGGCAGAAACTCCAGGCTTCCACGGACTGGACGTGGCCTCTTCAGGATACCTTCGCTCGGTCCAGCGGCTTCGAGAATTGAGTTACGCGGTCCTGACATTGGGTTGTTTTGGCATGTCCTGGGTGGGACTCGTCGTACCGGGGATCCCCACAGTCCCCTTCGTGCTCCTCACGGCTCACTTCGGCCTTCAGGCTTCACCTCGACTGCGACGTTCTTTATTGCGAAGTCGTATGTTTGGCCAAATGATGCGCGACTGGCAGGTGCATCGCGCCATCCGGCGCAATGTTCAATTGCAGGCGTACTTCTTTACGACGCTCATCGTTGTCGCGGGGTTTCTTACGTCTCCCCCGATTCCGATCTTCTATGGGGTGATGCTTGTCGGAAGTTTCTTCGGGTTCTACGCGGTGTCGAAGATTCCCGTTCTGGAGCAGGATGGGACGATCAGACGGAACCGGCGCACAACAGCGGTGCAGCTTTGTCGGAGCCCCGCAGTTGGGACCGTGTAATCGCGTAGGTCCCCGAAATTCTGCGAACTCCCCTGGGTGACGTCGGTCGATTCGAACGCCAGCACTTTGATGTCATGTGCATACATGGAATCGTGACGCCTCGATTGGCCCTTTCGCGGTTCGTTGACGCTTCAAAGAATGAACCAGGCCGCACGTGGAACTCACGCGCGGCCTGGTTTTTGTCGACTCAGCAGACTGCCTGCGGCGACTACTTCAATTTGGCGATCGCTGCTTCTGCGGCTTTACGAACAGATTCGTCAGAGTCTTTCAAAGCCAACGAAAGAGCGTCCTTGGCCAGGTGTGAACCGTTTCCGATCTTGCCAAGTGTCTCAGCGACTTCGATGCGAATCTTGGGGTTGGCGGAACCGTGCAATGCTGCTGCGAGCAGCGGGATTGCAACTTCAACCGTCTTTTCATCAGGAGCGACGTGAACAAGAGCCCAGGCGGCAATTGTTCTCTCGTATGTATCCCGGCTCTTCATCTGTTTTTGCAGGTGCGAGACGGCCGCCGATGAACCCTTTCCGATCTTTCCGAGCGTGTAGCAGGCGACGGGTCGCAAAGCGGGGTCAGCGTCCGAGAGGACTTTTACAACGGCTTCAACAGCGGGCTGACTGTCAGGACCAATTTCTGCCAGAGCAATCAGGGTTTCTCGACGCACAGTCGGGTCCTGGTCGGCCAGACGCTTCTGCAATTCAGGTACAGCATTTTTTGCCTTGGCGCCGAATTGACCAATCGTTTCAACGGCTTCTCGACGGATGTCGGCTCGTTCGTTGCTCAGCGCCGTGACGAGTTTAGGGAGGCCAATTGATTGGTACTCATCGTTCTTGGGATCGATCTGAAGCAATGCCCAGATGCTGGCGAGCTGCAGGATTTCGTCATCCGAAGTGTTCAGGCTGTTCTTGAGTGAAGGGACTGCGTCTTTTGCTTTCAGCTTGCCGAGGGCATAGGCCGCAGCCGGACGGGCTTTGAACTGCTTGTCATCAAGTGACTTGATCAAAGCTGGGGTCGTCGACTTTGCGGCATCGCCAATGGCAGCCAGCGCGACAATGGATTCTCGTTGCAGACTGGGGTTCTTGGAACTGATCAGTGCCGCCAGCGGAGCTACTGCCCCTTTCGCTGCGGGACCAATGCCAGCCAGGATCGTCACGACGGCATGCTGTGTCTTTTCATTCTTCAGAGCTTCGACCAGTGCCGGGACGGCTGCTTCGCCAAATTGCTGAAGTGCGTGAGAAGCGTTGAAACGAACTTGTGCGTCAGTATCCGTCAGAGCGGCAATCACCGTGGGGATCGCTGCTTTCGCAGCCGGGCCAATATCCCCAAGCGCGCTGATTGCGTGCCAGCGGAGTTTGGATTCTGACGATTTTGCGGCGGAGATGAGGTTGTCGACCGCACCGGAGGCTTCGGCACCAATTCCGGCAAGGGCGTCACAAGCATGCATGCTGGCCGAGGGATTAGAATTGCTGATGACTTCCTTCGTTGCAGCCACGGCGGGGGCACCAATAAACACAAGGCCCTGGACCGATTCGTCGGCCACGTCATGGCGGTCACTCTTCAGCCCCGACACAAGGACGGGGATCAGGTCTTTTGCGTGCTCACGCTTCCCTGATTCGATCTCAATTTCCGCGATCGCGCGAGCGGCGCTGACGGCCACAAGCAGCTCTTTGTCCTGGAGGACCTTCTTCAGTTGTGGAATCGCCGGTTCCGCGTTGGCACCGTACTTGCGAAGTGCGGTCACGGCACTGTGACGCAGCAGCGGGATGGGGTCTGACAGAACTGCAGTCAACGCGGGAACGGCCTGTTCAGGATTTGCTGCAATGCGACCGAGAGCGTCAATCGCTTCATAGCGAAGACCAGCGTCTTTGTCGTCGAGTGTCTTAATCAGAAACGGGACGGAATCTGCCGCCGCGGGGCCGATTCCACCCAGAATTTCGGCAGCTTTGGCTTTCTCTTCCAGCGATCCTGATTCCAGTTGCTTGTTCAACACCGTCAGCTCATGATCTTGAGCTATGGCGAAAGACATCGCGCAACACACTACTACCGTCGCCAGCGTTCCTGTCAGTCGCATTCTCATGCCCTACTACCCTTTGATCGCGAGTTTATGCTTGATGGAGAGATGTCGTATCCGGTACAACGTTTGGTTGCTCTCATTTGATTCTAACAGCGTCGATACTGCGGTCGCCACTCTGAGTTTTGATTTCGTGAGATGGCACTCAATCGTTTGATTCAGAATGCGGATAATGACTTCCGCGAAGGGGTTGATGATGAAAACGCCGGTCGTAATTGCGATTCTTGCCTTAGCTGCGGCCCTGCCTTCAGGCTCTTCGACCTACGCATATGACAACTGGTACGGCGCGGGTGGATTGGGAGGAATGTATGGTGGATACGGCGGGTACGGTGGCTTTGGTTGGGGATGGGGCGGTGCCGCTGGCGGCGTAGGCCAGATCTACAGCGGGATGGGAAACCTCGTCCGTGCAGAAGGCCAGCGAAACGTGCTCGACTCCCAGGCCGAAATCAATCTCCAGAAGGCCCTTCAGGAGAACGAAAAGGCCAGAACGCTGCATCTGGAAAATCAGCAGAAAATTCATGCTGAGAAGTTACGACGGGAACGGGAAGCAAAAGCCCGGAACAACGAAGATCGCAGAATGGCGATTGAGTCGCGAGCCCGCCAGCAGCAGTTCCTGGAAGCGCATCGACCGCAGCCACTCCCTAGCAGCCAGCTCGATCCTGCCAGTGGTACAATTCACTGGCCGACGGCATTGAGAAACAGCATCTTCGATGAGGGGCGTCAATCGATCGAATCAATGCTCGAAAAATTCACCAAGTATGGTCCTACGAATGATTTGACCATGCAGATTGGTAGCGCTATCAACGAACTGAAGACGAAGCTCCGCGGACAGATCCTCGCAATGTCCATGCCCGAATACACTGAGTCACGGCAGTTTCTTGATAGCCTCGCTGAATCGGTGCGTTAGTATCTCCTTATCAGACGAACACTGATAAGTCAGTCGAATAAGTCATTCGAAAACATCGACAGTGCGATTGGACTTCCTCGTCGCTGTTTCCCAGGCGGAAGCAGCGACTTTTTGTTTCTGTGGCGGGATCGTGGTGGCGGATCATGGTAGCCATGTCTGGAATCGGGATGTCGGCCGAGTTCCAGGTTTCACCCCTTGCGGTTGCGCCATGACATCATGGCCTGCTGTAACTGTTCGGCCCAAACTGTGTTCAACTCCTCTGTCGATGGAACGTGTCCGTTCTTCATCTCTCCAAAGTACCAGCAGCACGCCTTTCCCAGCGAAAAGGTGTAAGCAAATGCCAGCGCCGCATTCGCCGTTTGTCCGACGAAGGGAATCAGCTTCAGCGGTGCTTTGACCGCAAATCGGACAGCCAGCCTGCCTCCGATGGCGCCGACCATCTTTGCCAGTAGTGAGGCATTCATTTTCTGGTCATACAGTTCCGCAAGCAGATAGACCAGGCGCGTCTGTAATGCCATTACAACTGGGATATCAACCCAGGGTAAAGGAGAGGCCGCAGATGTCGCGGCCAGACTGCTATAGGTCAAGATCGTCGGCATTGCCTGCTTCTCGGTCAGATCCCGCAGCGAATCTCGCACAACGTCAAGGTTGATCAGGGCCTGCCGACACGCTTCCGGAAGAAAGTCAATCAGGGCCTCTTCCAACCGCTTCCCTCCGTAGTTCGGTTCCGTATAGCCCTCTTCGGGGTTGGTCAAATCAATCGGGATGATGCGATCCACAAGTCCCGCGAACCGCTCTTCATGCTCCCGCAGGCTGCGCTGCAGCGCCGGATGTGTGGCGAGCTGGGATGGAAGCCGATCCTGACCTGATTGATTCGCGGCGGGCGAGATCGAATTGACGACCTGCCCATCCTCTGACACGTGTGATGACGTAGTCACCTGATCAAACGGATCGGGGACAGGATGTTGCTGAAACGGATACGCTTCGTGCAGGCAAGTGAGTGCAAGGATGATGGGCCGCGTTGGCCGGGCCTCTCGAATTTTCCTCAGCGGCGCAACCACATCAGCCAGTGCGTGATCCATGACTCTGGCCACAACAATCACGACGTGAGTCGAGTTGTTGAACGATTCGATATCTTCACGCGGATCGTAGCCCGCTTCCCCCAATCCGCGCGTATCCAGAAATCGGACCAGCGTCTCTGACGAGTCAGGAAAGTCATAGCGAAAGGAAGATCGAGTCTGAGGTTGAAACCCATTGCCAATCTCGGCCTGAGTCGAGCCGGTGATGTACCGAACGATCGACGACTTTCCGCTGCCTGTCTTTCCGAACAACCAAAAGACCGGAATGGGAATTTTCTTCAATAACTCTTTCCGACGCTGCTCAAACTGCTCGTCCGTCAACGACCTAAAACCAAGCAAGGACTTGACTCGGTCGAACATGTTGCTGGGCCTTGTAGCGGGAGTTGGGGTGCAATGGTGTCGGGACTGTATTGAATCAGGAATTGATGTGACATGCGAACGTAAATCTCGACGTTTCAGCAGGATCCCGGACGACAGTCGTCAGCAGATTTCCTGGTCCTATTTGAAGAATTGATTCCCTGGCGGGGCGACGCATTCAAGACGGACGACGACATTCCCAACTCCAGGGTAGGCACCGGGAGATCGTCACTTTGGGGGGCGACTCATTTCGGGGGCGAGTCAGAGCCATCGGGCCGCAAGTCTGACCCGGACATTCTTCCTCATGGATGTGCTGGCCAGACTGTTTGTCCGTTTTCCTCTCATTGAAACGCTTTGTTTTCGAGGGAATGAATGCAGGAAGGGTGCTGGAATCGAGTCCAGCACCCTTCTGAATTTGTGTGATAATCAGTTTGACTGACTATTTTGCTTTTTTGCCTTGGGCGACGTTGTCACCGGTCTTCAGCAGATTGGGGAGTTCGGTTTTGACATCCGTCAGGGTGGCGTTTCGATTGACGACTTTCCCTTCGCGGTCCACCAGAAACATCGTTGGAAGCGAGATAATCCCAAACGATTCAGCAATGGGACTGTTCAGTCCGCCGGACTGCGTCGTCTGGTTGGGTTGATAGATGTGCTTCCAGTTCATCTTGTGCTTCTGTACGAATGGAAGGGCCGTCGATTTGTCAAAGTCGAGTGAAACTCCAACGATTTCAAAGCCTTTCGCCTTGTTGTCCTGGTACAGCGCTCTCAGTTGCGGAACATCATCTTCGCAGACTTTGTATTCGCTCGCCCAGAAGACGACGAGGACGACTTGTCCCTTGAGGCTCTTCACATCAACGACTCCGCCACCCAGACCCGGTCCTGACAGCGCCAGATTCTGGCCATTCAGTCTCAGTCGTTTCAGAGCGCCTTGCGCACGCGGGGCCATTGCCGATTTGGGCTTTTCTTTCAGCAGCCTCTGATACCACTCGGTGGCCTCTTTACTTCGCCCCTGCAATTCTTCGTGTGTGCCGAGCATGACCATTGCATCATCTGCATCGTCGGATGTCGGATACTTGGTAACAAAGCTGTCGAGACCTTCCAGCCAGGCCTTTTGAACTTCTGCCTGCTTGTCCTTGTCTTCTTCGGCGGCCTGAAGGTTGACGTAGTACTCGGCCTGCAGCAGCCGGTAAGTCGTATACGGGAGCAGCGGCGAATCGGGAGCAGCCTTCGTCAGATCCGTTTCGATTTCCTTCAGCGCTGCAACGCCCTCAGGAAATGTTCCCATCTGCGAAGCGAGGGCGTACCCATCAACTGTCTGCTTCATCAGCAGTGACTTCTCTTCATCAGTCTCCGCAAGTTCGATTGCTTCTTTCAGGAGTGCGGCACGCTTGGTCATCAGGGTCTTGACCTGCTCGGGTGGCTGACCTTGCTTCATCAAGCTCGTCTCGATCTCCTGAAGTTCTTTCAGGATTTTTTCGACCTTGGGAGACGGGCCTGCGGGGCCAGGAGTGATCGTGCTCGACGCGACGATCGGCTCCATCAGGATTCCGCCGCTGGTCGTCATGACTTCGCCTTCGATCGGAGTCGGAACCTGTGTCAGCTTCCAGACGTCGCCGACACGAATCATTTCTCCAATCTGGACCGCGTTAAACTTGGATTGCGTTTCCACAATCGCCATCGCGCTCTCGTACACCAGCAAATCGCCCTTCGCTTTTTCATCATCCGCAGGAATCAGGCTGGGCATTTGAGCATCGAAACGTGTCCAGCGGCTCTGAGCGGACAGCGTTTTCGTTTTGGCCATGACGGCCTTGGCTTTTTTACCGGGGTCCGCAGCGGCTTCGAGCAATCGCGCGGAAATCCGGGAATCCACGCCAAGTGACTTCAGGTCATCCTCATTGATCATGATGGACTGAAAGGCGGCTTCGTCCCCTGTGATCAATGCGCGCAGCGCTTCTTTTGATGCTTCTGCTGCGGAAAGGATCTTCCATTCGTCGATTCGACCATCTTCGTTGGAGTCGATTCCCCAGCGAGTGCCGCCCAGGTTCAGCCACCGGCACTGATCAACCTTATTGTTATTGTTCGTGTCGATGTCACGATAGACTTCCACGCCGTGATTGTAGTACCGCCACTGGTCAATCCCGCCGACGCCATCGGTATCGAGAAACTTACGCAGGACCTGCCCGGCGGGGCCGAGCACCACCCATCCGTTGATTTTGCCTCGGCGTTCGACTTCCACTTTGCATTTCGCGTAGTCGGCCGGTTTGGGGGTTTCGAATTCAACATCTTTCTGGCGGGGCACGAAGGCCATCGTATCTGCAACTTTCGGCGGATCGGCTGCCCATGCGGAACTGCCCATCGCTGAACTGGCCACCAGTAGTGCCATTAAACGAAAACTCTGCGAAGTCATCCTCGCCACTCCATTGAAGCGATCCAAAATCTTTCCCGGCGCCAAAAGAATCTTTGGACACGGAATCCATTCGTCGCGGGATTCTAGGAGATGACTAATTTCTCGTCACCAGCAGTTTCGGCCGTAGCTCTCCCCACGCACAGGCGCGGCTGGGCGAATCGGTCGATGCTCAGTACGAGTGGTCCCCGCTATGACAGATCCGGGAAGTGAACGTTTTCAAAACGTCGACTGTTACACGGACGGCCAGTGGATTGGCTGCTCAGCGGGGCTCGATCAACGAGGTGAGATGTACGCAGCGTCAATTTCCCTCGACTGCCTGTTCCACGACGACCAGTTTGTGATTCACCTCGTCGTATTGATACTGCTTGTTCCCAGGAAGGACGGGCAGTTTGATGTTGTTTGCCTTGATGATTTTCTCCATGAACTCATCGTAGTTCGCGGGAAATCGCCCATGCTCTGCCTCGAACAGTCGCAGGGCTGATTCGATCGATGATTTGGAGATTTGTTCCAGCATCGGTCCGTAGGCCGACGTGGGGGCAGTCAGTGGATCGGTCGCATGGATTCGGGAATCGCTCACAGTCTGAGCGGCTGCCGGATCGAACTTTCCAACTTCCTGAGTTGTCTTGTTAATGATTGAATTCGGCGACTTTTCGACCTGTTTTTCGAGGTTCTCCATGCAGCCAGAAAGCAGCACTGGGAGAGTCAGGGTGTAAAGTTTCCGGACCATCTTGGGAAATCCTCATCGGGTATGTCAGGTGTGGTATCAGAGGGCAATGCCGCCTCTGCCATCGATTGCCTGTGCCATCGATGTCGTGAAATGAAATCGTTCGTTGCGAGTCTGCCTGACGCCAACTGAGACGAGCGACGCGCCAAGCGAAGCCCTCGCCATCGCTGACGAGGGCTTCCTTTCGATTGGCTGGACGGTCACACGAACTGCCTGAGGAATCGGCGTCGGTATTCGTTCGGGTCTGCCGGAAAGATGGTTTGATAGCTCTTCTCGTCGGTGGCTCCGCGTTGAAAGCGACGTTTCTCGAATGTCGGCATCGACAGGCCGGTAACCGCCTCGACACCACGTCGAACGATTTCTCCCTTCAATGCGTAAAGACGAGATTCGTCCCAGTCTGTCAGCTCGATAAATGGAATCCCTTCTGCCACCTCAATGACGTTGGGCAAGGCAAAGGGGCTGAACCCGTGGAATCCGAGAGCAGCGACAGGGGCGGAAGAGCGGACATGGCCTCGGCTTTGCCCACCTGAATACGTGAGCGAGTGTTTAATCGCATGCACGCCCCACCCTTCCTGATACAGCATCTGATTATTCAGCACGCTACGAATTGTGAGTTCGGTATTTTCATGGATCGGGTAGTCCTTGAGGTTCTCGTCGCCACCGTCGCCATCCACCAGCCACTTCCAGTCAGGATATCGATCCCGGATTCCCTGGCAGAGAGCCAGTGTCATCGTCGCAGACTCGACATCCAGCGGCTTGTAATCTTCCACGGTCCGGATTGCGGCATCCACGGAAATAGACTCAATCGGAACTTCGATCCGTTCCAGCAAGTATTCGAGGTCCAGCGCAGATAGAAACTGGGAAGCCTGCTGAGCATCGGCCCCATTTCCACCCACGTCGAGAGTGAACGCTTTCAACCGTTGCGGGGCTTCACCTCGTGATAGCAGCAGATGGTAAAGTGTCAGTAACACCGACCCGCTGTCGATCCCCCCCGAGAACAGCACCCCGATAGGTTGCGGTGATTGACCAGGTCTTTCAGCTGCGTCCGTCTTCGCGACGTAGTCGAGCCATTTATTGAGTTCGTCCGCCAGTGCTCCAATGTAGGCGCGGCCGATTTCATCGAGGTTTGTGCTCAGTCTGTTCCGCTGAGGATCGAAGAAACGCGAGTATGTTGGACTGGGGTCAGGACAGCCCACGAGTGCCAGTTCCGTCAAATGATGTGCCGGGACCATGCGGGTGTAGCTGGGGTGGAACTGGTTATCGAGTCCTTCGGCCTTCAACCAGTTCCAGATTTCATCAATCCGCTCGGCAACGATCAACACTGGTCCCGCATGTTTCTTCGCGATGAAGTACCGCAGCGGGCGGCCGATGGATCGAGCCATCCTGATGATTTTGCCCGCCTTGTGGACGAGAGCAAATTGACCATCGATTCCCCTGACCTGTTGTGGATCACCCGAAGCGACACGTGAAAGGGCTTCTTCGGCAGACATGTTCAGGAAGATATTTCTTCGTGGATCAACGAGGTCTACGAGACGTTCAATCAGTTGGACGGATTGCATGGTGGCTCCTGAATAGCTAACTCGACTTCACACGCAATCATGCATTCGAAGCCCCCTGATGGCAAATGAGCAGACCTGTTCTTGCGGATCGTTGTCCCGAGGGGGGCCTGTTGATCCTCCCTGCTTCCCAACGCCCCCTCGCCGGAACGCTGCATAGAAAACGGGTGCAGGATTGGAGCGATTTCTCCTGACTTCTCAATTCCGCCAAAGATTTCAGGGATCTGTTCCGAAAATAACTCCTGGGCGAAGTATTCCGGAACGATGTCGAGTGGAATCAAGTGTTTCTTTCGACGCGCAGGTCGGAGAATAGAAGGATGATTGTCTGAAATTCCCGCGTCGAACAGCCGTGTCCGATTCCGCGTTCGGCCAGGAATAGATGGCAATCGGGTTCAAGTTCGTTGAGACGCACTGGAGCTTGCAGAATCAGATTCCTCATGCGCGGGTAAACTGGCGTAGTCGATCGTTCGACTGCTGAACGCTGCGCTCAGAGAAGCGGTTGTTTATCGTTCGATTTCGAATCCGTGAGAGGGCTCGGCCGCGATTGTTCGAGTTAGACTCTGGCTGGCGAACGGCAGAACTTGTTTATCAAGCCTTACGTCCACGGGTTCATGTGCTCTTCCCCGGTAGAACTGGGACGTAAACTCTCTTACACTTCGGCCGTGACGACTCTCGCATCGTCGGCAAGGTCCTCGCACTGAAGGACGATTCTCTCTCTAAAGCCTGTTTCATGAGCGACCATTCATCTCACGAACCCCCTCGCGACGAAGTTGAGCGACTGCGGACTGAGATTCGACGCCACGACGTCCTGTATTACCAGCAGGCAAAGACCGAGATCTCGGACAAAGATTACGACATCCTGATGCGAAGGCTCGTGGAACTCGAGACGGCGCATCCCGAGTTACAGTCGCCGGACAGTCCTACTCAGAAGGTGGGCGGAGCACCGGTTCAAGGGTTTGTCACGGTCGAACATCGTGTTCCCATGCTTTCGGTCGACAACTCGTTTACCGAAGAAGAACTTGCCGATTTTGGCGGGCGCGTTGTCCGGCTCATTGGACCGGATCCTGTTGAGTGGATCGTGGAATACAAAGTCGACGGGGTCGCGCTGTCACTCATTTACGAAAAAGGGCGACTTGTCCGTGGTGTGACTCGCGGGGATGGTCGCCGTGGCGACGACGTGACCCACAATGCACGGACCATCAGCGGTGTCCCCCTGGTTCTGTTCGGTGACGTTCCAGACGTACTCGAAGTCCGCGGCGAGGCCTATATTGGCAACAGAGACTTCGCCCAACTTCAGGCAGACATGGTCAGTGCGGGCGAAGAGCCTCTCAAGAATTCCCGCAATGCAACCGCCGGGGCAATCAAACTGCTGGATCCACGACTGTGTGCACGGCGCAAACTTCGGTTTTTCGCTCACAGTGTCGGCAGCCTGGAAGGGGCCAGCTTTTCAACTCATTGGGAATTCCTCGAAGCAATTCGCCGCATGGGGATTCCCGCCGTTGAAAAGACTTCCGTTCAACCGAGCTTCGAAGCCGCAGTGGCCCACACGCAGAAACTGATGGAAGACCTTCACGAGCTCGATTTCGAAGTCGATGGAATTGTACTCAAGGTGAACGATCTGCGAGTTCGCGAACAACTCGGCATGACAAGCAAATCCCCGCGCTGGGCCATTGCTTATAAATGGGTGAAGTACGAAGCGGAGACGAAGGTCAGAGACATTCGGATCACTGTCGGGAAAACGGGAACATTGACGCCGACCGCCCATCTGGAACCGGTCGAGATTGCGGGGACGACCGTTTCTCGTGCCAGCCTGCACAATCGCGATGAAATTGACCGGTTGGGCGTGCAGCTTCACGATTGGGTCATCGTCGAGAAAGCGGGAAAGATTATCCCTCACGTCGTCCGCGTTGAGCAGCACAAGCGCGATGGGACACAAATTCCCTATCAGTTCCCGACGACCTGTCCAGAGTGTCAGACCCCCGTCGTCCAGGATGAAGATGGGGTCTACATTCGCTGCCCGAATCCGGGCTGTCCTGCGCAATTGCGCGAGAGTCTTCGATTCTTTGCCTCCCGTGCCGCAATGGATATTGAAGGGCTCGGCGTGAAATTGATCGAGCAACTGACGGGCAAAGGACTGCTGACGAGTTTTTCTGACATCTATCGCCTGAAAGAGAAACGGGCTGAGCTACTCAGCTACGATCGACTCGGTGAAAAATCAGTTGATAACCTGCTCGTGGGCATTGAGGCGTCGAAACAACAGCCCCTTTGGCGACTCCTCACCGCGCTGAATCTCCGCCACGTCGGAACCAGAACAGCGCAACAACTGGCCGAACGATTCGGTGCCATGGAGATCCTCGCTGCTCAGTCGGAACAGCAACTGAGCGAAGTTGATGAAGTAGGCCCGGTCATTGCAAAGTCGGTCGCCGCATTTTTCCAGAGCGAATACGGTCAGAAGATCGTCGCTGAACTCCGCGAATTGGGCGTTGCCATGGGGGACGCGAAGGCGGCCGCGGAGGCTGCCGCAGAGCGTGCGGCAGGTCGGTTAGTGGGGAAAACGCTCGTGGTGACCGGTACACTGACACGCTTCAAACGAGACGAGATCGTTGAACTGATCCGCAATCACGGCGGCAAGTCGGCGGGAAGCGTTTCCAAAAAGACAGACTATGTCGTTGCCGGAGCCGATGCAGGAAGCAAGCTCGCCAAGGCAGAAGAACTGGGAGTGCCGGTCCTCACGGAAGACCAGTTTCTTGAGTTGATCGGCAGTCCCGTTGACCCTGAGAGCACATGATCGATCCGCTGGGGATCGATCGTGTGTTCTTCCCACTTCCACGAAACCGAGGTCTGCCCGCCTCCCTGCCCCGCTTCATGGTGCGCCGATGTTCGGGTTGACGGACGGGGGCGTTGTGCCGGTGGGGCACAACGTGGCTACCAGATCTCGAACTCCCAGCGGCGTCGCGCTGATTAACAGCTCTCCCGCTTCAAAGCCAGCAGTCGCTCCATAGAACCGGTTCTGGCTCTCGACGAGTCGGAAGACACGGTCTTTGGAGGGAGGGAATTGGGTTTTATAAGCGCGAACGGCTTCCAGTTTCGTTGAGAGTGTTGCTGAAATATCGACGACAAAGCGGCCGGACAGTTCGGGCTGTTCCAGTGTGGAAAGCCCAAGCGGGTACCACAGTTGCTTCGTGACGGTATGCACGTTCAGCCCGGCGAACTCGTCATCCCACTTCGTTAGCCGACTATAAAAAACCGCCGCGTCCGTGATCTGCATTGCCTGCCAGTGGTCAGGTGATGCCATCGGAGTCTTGCCCGCGATCCCCAGGACGATCTTAGGTCGCCAGTGCCGAATGACACGTGCGAGTGCGATCCGTGCTGCGAACGAATCAAACAGGCAGCGGTTTGGCAGCGTCAGCGTCTCGCGCATCTGAAGGCCGAGAATGCGCGCGGCTTCCTGGGCTTCGTCAAGGCGAGTCTGAACACCGGGACTTCCCGGCGTTGGTTCTCCATTCGTTAAGTCACAGATTCCGACCTGATATCCCTGGCGGACCAGATTGGCGAGAGTTCCTCCCACTGCGATTTCGACGTCATCGGGATGAGCTCCAACGGCGAGCACATCCAGGGGGCGTGGCAGGTCTTCACTCATAGCATTTTCCGAAGTAGGGTCTTTCGAGATTTTCCTGACTGTCGCAGCGCGATCGCCAGACAGTCAGATTCCGCCGCTCTGCGGGAGGGCTGTGGCCACAAACATTCTAACCAGTTTTGCGACGCGATGAGGATGAGTCAGGTAGGGGTGTTGCCCTGCAGAATGCATCCATTCAGTCCGGCAATTCAGAAGTTTTTCTGTAAGTACATCTTGAGCCTCGGCCGCAATTCGCCCTTCCCCTTCTGTACGCAGAAGAAGAGCTGGCGCGGAGATCTCCGAGAGTCGCGACCGAATATCATACGAATGCGCGGCGAATGCCTTCTCGGCGAGGTCACGGAGGGGAATCGTCCCGGTACTTTCGAGCAGGAATTCGAAGCGAGATGAGTCGAAGGGTGGAAACCATGGTTGATGATTCACCGCCTGGAATCGACGCCGTTGCGGAAGGTCGTTCAGGTTTCGAGACGACTGAAGACAGACCGACGCGAGTGCTCTCTCGAAGTATGACAGCCGTCGATAGGCAAATCCGTGCTGCAGGAACAGGTGCTCGATCGATGCCGGGGAGTGCAGTGCAGCCTCCATCGCCACCGCCGCCCCGAACCCGGCACCGTAGATTGAGACGCGCGAATCTCCCTGTTCGTTGGCAACGGCGAACAGGTCAGCTGCAAAGTCGGTGATGGTGGATCGTGAACTTTTCTTTGGGTGGGTTGCCGTAACGTCGAAGACCACACACCGAAACTCATCTTTCAATAACCAGAGGGTGAGTGCGAAGAGTTCTGCTGTGCCCGCGAAATGGTTGAGGAAGTACAGCGGGGGACCGCTTCCCCAGGTTCGACCAAGGATTCGATGACGCCCGTGATCAAACTGCCACGGGGTACTTTCCGAATGATACTTCTCGAGAATCTCTTGCCACATCAGTGGAGCCGGACAGGGTTCACCGGCGCCATCGATTCGGGGGTCCGCATCAGGCGACCGTGAATCTGGGTACGGGTGCAGTCCGGCGGTTTTCGAGGATGCACTGACCGCATCTCCCGCTGCAGGAAATTTTGAGCCTGAAGTGAACGTGGTTTTGAGATCCGACATTTTCACGGCTGCTTCGTAGGAATGACTGCATGTGACCAGACCGAATCATCCCGCGTCGGGCGGGAACTTCAACCCTGTCCTCTTCCTTATGAATGAAACAAGCGACTGCGACCGGATCTCACCTCAGAAAACGAATGCGTTCCCAATCAGGAATCCGCAACTGAAGTTCGCGATTGCCCATGCGAAGGCTGCCAGGCTTTGACGGTAGGTGAACGAGAAACGGCTTCCCTATCAGGTGCGTTTGATTCACGACAGGACTGTTCCAGCGGCGGCTGTCATGTGACACGGGGCTGTTGTCCCCCAGGACAAAAAATTCGTCCTTCTTCAGTTGGTACGGCCGGTTGATGGCATGTCGACTGCGCGTGTCGGTGTAGTAAACGTCACGATAAAGCTTGAGCTGATCAATTTTGACGTCGAGCCCGCGAGCACCGACTCGGAGTGGAATTCGTGACGGAGGAACCGAGACGGGGTAGTCGAATTGCCACGGAGGCATCACAACTTGACCGTCCACCGCGATGAGAACTTGCTTATCGATCAGTGAAACTTCGATCTTTCCTCCGGTCTTTGACATCGACTTCGGCCATGGTGCGACAGCGACTGCTTCTGACTGCCACTCCGTTCCTGTAGGCTCAGAGTTCAACGGAACCCCTTGTTGAAGTGGTTCTTCGTAGAGCAGCACCTCACGGTGAACGATGTCGAAGACCACGTGATAGATCATCACGCCATTGGTGATTTCAACGAAGAATTCTCCCGACCCTCCTTCAATGGTGACCTGGGCGGAAACCATCAGATCCCGGACGGGATTCGGGGCACCGACTTCGTCTACCGGGTTATAACCATAGCTGTCCGAGACGCTGACCACATGTGATGCCTGGTACAGGTCAAGAACCGCGTTGCGGAACGCCTCGTCGTCGGACAGGTCCAGCAGCTCGCGTGCGGTCGATGCGGACAAGGTTCCCGTCACACTGAACTCGCCTGAGCGTGGATCAAACCGGAGTCCAGACGGAGGGACCGATGCTGTGTTAACGTCTGTGGGCCATTGTTCGAGATGGACTGAGGTATTGTGTAGCCCCCCCGATCGAACCCAATGGTGGTACTCGACCCAATCAATTGGCTCTTTGTCGGGGCGTCGGACGTGTCCACCTTTCATCTGGAAACCGGTCCCCAGCGCCTCCCATCCGGCATGACTGCGCTCATCTGGTTCGACTGTGGAAATGGCTGCTTCCCAATGAGGGTGGAATCCGTCATCGTCCGCGGGAAGATGACTGTGGTCATGGACCAGGATCCGCGTCGCCAACTGTTGCTGGTATGTTTTCCGGGCAATCTCGTCATTGACGTAGACATCGCCCGCGATGATCTGGATCCGCTCACCGGGCAGTCCCACCAGGCGTTTGACATACGCTTCCGTCGGCCGGGCCGGGTTTCGGAAGACGATCACATCCCAGCGATGGGGTTGTTGATAGAGGTATGCCTGCTTGTTGACCAGTAGCTGATCGCCGTGGTTTCGGGGTACGTCCGACACATCAATACCCGGTTGACCGCAATTCGGACAGACCGCGCGCGACCGGCTGGTCATGACTCGATTGGCTTCGGGGTCATCGTCTGTATCGTAGGCCGTTCCAAACGGGAAGGTGGTCTTACATGTCGGGCAGACGACGCGCTTGTGATAACCGAGTAGACAGGGTGCCATCGATCCTGTCGAGATCATGTAACCTTCTGCGGCGAACGTGCGGAATAGCAGGACGGCGATAAACAGCGAAACGAATGCTTCCAGAAGGGCCCGGAAAGTCCCACGGTTGTCCTGTTCGATGTGCGGGCTGTCGGAGTCACGCCTTTCATCGTTCGGCAAATTGGATGGAAGTTCAGTCATTGATACCAACCATGGCCATGAAGCACGATTCCGTTCCTCCGATTCACGCCTCTTGTGTGCCACTACCGCTGCGGCGACGGATCCAATTCAGTTGAAACGGAACTTCGTGATTCTATCGCAATGGGCAAGAACCGGGAAATAGCAGCGTTGCCGAGATCCGTCTTCGCGCAGAATTGGCCGATTGTTATCTTGCCGACCTGCCGCAAACGGGCTCCAAGTCACGATTTTGAGCGACGAGATGATCTTGTCGCCGCGACGCCACCAGGGAAGGTTGAGCGATGTCACTGAAAACCGCAACAGCAGCGCCGCTAGTCGCATTGCTCCTCTCGCTTACGTTGTGTGTTACCGGAGCCGGCTGCAGTTACTTGATGCCCACAGTCGTCGACGATGATATTGACCTGGCTGAGCTCGACGATGATGGCAAACAGGAGCTGGTGGATGAAGAAGAAGAGGATGAGTTCGAAGAACTGGATGAGTCGCCTTCCAAGGTTCAGGATCTGGACGGAAAATCCAAGAGCGGTGACCGGTATCCTCTGTCCAAAACTGTTGAGCATCGGCTGACGCAAATCGACAACGAAGGGACACGGACAAGTACTTCGCGGGCTGAAATTCAGTTGACCCTGGTCGTTGATCGAGTCCTCTCGGACGGCCGCAAACAGATGAGCGTCACCTACGATCGGGTTCAATTTGAGCAACTCTCCGGCGGCAAGCGGGTTTTCTACTCTTCCGACAAGTTGGGGGAACCGGTACCGCCAGAGGCGTTCCTGTATGCCGGCCTCGCAGGGAATGGGTTCGGATTCTGGCTCGATGCCTCGAATCAGGTTTCGGACGTCACCGGTTTCAGCGACTTTCTTCAGCGCTGCCTGCGCAGTGTTCCGCTGGAACATCGCGAGAACGTCAAAATGCAACTGGACGCATCCAAGTCGGAAGACGGGGTCGCTACGTTTATCGATGACAGCGTCGGAATGCTGCCGTACCGATTTGACCCCAGACATACCAATGTCGCCGTATCACAAGGGACGGAATGGGAGCTGGCTCCCCGCTATTGCGACTCCCCCGTCCAGATGATTACGAACGTCCAATGTGTCTTGCGAGAGCTCACCGCGAACTTCGCAGACATCCGTCTGACCGGGCAGATTTCCGGTCCGAACGAGCCCGTCACCGTGCTGCACGCGGAGGGTGAGTTCACGGTGCTGGTCAAGGGAGGGAAGTGTAACGGGACTTGTCGAATCGATCGCAGGACTGGATTGCCAACACTTTCGCAGATTCAACACGATGTCGACCTGGTCATTGAGTTCCCAGACGGAAACAGAGTTGAACAGAACAAGGTCACATTCAGCACGTTGTCATCCCAGTCGAGCCTGCTCCGGCGGCCGGAAGCGTATTCGGATTCCCATGTCGAATCCGCGAGCTACCAGCAAAGCTTCAGAAAAGAGAAGCCGGGCCGAGTTGTTCCCGCAGGCAAATTCCGGCAGAATTGATCGCAAGCTCTCACTGACACTTCCAAGCAATTCGTTTGCGGTTCTTCAAACGCAACCCGCTCACATCCTTGAGATGGTGGCAGGGCTCTGGTTGCGGAACTGCTTCGATACCGCAGTCGACGTGTTTGTCGGAGGTGGAATTTTCATTGACGCGATCAGGACACGCCCCCATGCCGCATTTGCAGAACATCCTCGTCGGTGTTGACCTCCACCACGGTGACCGAATCGCTTCCTCGAATATTGGAGCTGAGTCGAAGGCTGCTGTTGATGAGGCTATTCAGCTTGCTCTGGTTTCGGGCGGGGCGATCACTTTCTGTTCTGTGCTCGAACTCACAGCACAGAGCCAGTCTCTGATCGAAAAGGATCACGAGAACATTCTGAAGACGGTTGAAGATTACGCCAGCATTACACTGTCAGAGCTGGTGGAATCGGCGAACGCGCAAGGGATCGCCGCGGAAAGCCGAATTCGATTCGGTGCCGCCTGGGAGGAACTTTCCAAGGAGAGCGCCGAAGGGAAGTACGACGTCGTTCTCGTTGGCACCCGTTCAAGGACTCGCGCTGCGACGCTTTTGTTTGGAAGCACCGTCCAGAAGCTCATGCGATTTGCCCCCTGCCCTGTCTGGGTTGCCAAGCCTTCAGAGGTGCGCGAGATTCGGGAAGTCGCCGTTGCCACCGATCTGAGTGATGCCTGCTTGCCGGCGATCAAAGTGGCTGCGGCAATCTCACGGCAAATTAACGCCAAACTGTATGTGCTGCACGTTTTGGAAACGGGTGACTTACGGTATCTCGCGATTGCGGGAGTGGCTGAGGAAGAACTCCGCGACACAGAGGCGCAGCTGCGGATCAACGCGGTGCAGAAGCTCAAAGAACAACTCAGTCAGGTGAACCTGAGCGGACTCCAAAATGGAGTTCATTCCGAAGTTCTCATGGGTGATCCCGACACAACCATTCCTCAGTTCGTTCTTGAACGGCAGGTTGATTTGCTTGTGATCGGAACGCATGGTCGAGGTCTGGTCTCCGGACTTCTTTTGGGGAATACAGCCGCGAGAATTTTGCCCAGTCTGCGGGCATCTCTGGTCGCGGTAAAGCCCGCCGGATACGTCAGTCCCTATGCAAAACAGGTACGGTGAGTCACCTCTCTGCGGGAGAGATTCTGTTCGTCCGCTCCCATGAAGGGATGGATCGATAACGTCGTCCCCGCTCGAGTTAGCAACTGAAAACAAAGAAGGGGGAACCAGATCATTTCCGGTTCCCCCTTCTTGGACTGTCACTCTTCACCCCGGCTTTGACCGGCCAGTGATGAGACTTGGCAAGTAGACTTCAGTGGCTGGGAGCCTGCATCACGAAACCAGGATAGGCTTCGTTACCGTGTTCGCCGATGTCCAGGCCTTCAATTTCTTCTTCACGCGAAACGCGGAGTCCGAAGATTGCTTTCAGGATCAGGAAGGACACAAGTGACAGCGGCAAGACGTAGGCCGCAGCAGCGACGACTCCAGTTGCCTGAATGACGAGCTGTTCTGTCCCCCCTCCCATGAACAGCCCTTCTTTGACGGTACTTCCATCGATATAGGGCTTTTCTGCAAAGAGTCCGATGCAGAGGGTTCCAAAAACGCCATTGGTCAGATGCACCGATGTCGCGCCGACCGGATCATCGACTCCAATCCGATCGAAGGCCAGAACTGAGACAACGACAATGACCCCGGCAATCGCACCAATGATGGCGGAACTCCATACGGAGACGAATGGGCATCCTGCAGTGATCGCAACAAGTCCGGCAAGGCTGCCGTTCAAGGTCATCCCCAGGTCAGGTTTACCCAGAAGAGTCCAAGCGGTGGCTGTGGCAGTGAGCGTGGCCATTGCGGCTGCTGTATTAGTGGTCAAAGCAACATGGGCCATCGGGGCGGGGACAACACCCATGAAGCTGCCCGGATTGAATCCGAACCAGCCGAACCAGAGGATGAAACAGCCGATTGTGGCCAGCGGCATGCTGTGACCTGGGATTGCGAGTGGCTTTCCTTCCGGATTGTATTTTCCAATGCGGGGGCCGAGGATCAGTGCGCCAGCAAGCGCCGCCCAGCCACCCACAGAGTGGACCTGGGTTGAACCTGCGAAGTCGGCGAATCCCTTTGCAGCCAACCAACCACCTCCCCAGATCCAGTGACCGACGACTGGGTAAATAACGGTCGCCATTAGGAAGCTGAAGAAAATGAACGAGTGATACTTGATTCTCTCGGCAACGGCTCCTGACACGATGGTGGCTGCCGTACCTGCGAACACCAACTGGAAGAAGAACTTCGCATAGAGAGGGACACCTGAACCGCTGATGGCGGCGTAGTCGCCCTTGTAGTCGTTGCCGGTCGCGGGGCTGTTATCCGTAGCAGCACCACTGAGGAACCACAGACCTGCCTTGCCGACATAGCCGCCGTCACTCTTTCCTTCCGAGTCATTGCCGAACATCAGTCCCCATCCAACCATCCAGAAAGCCAGGGCGGATACGGCGAAGACGATGAAGTTCTTGGAGAGGATGTTGACGCAGTTCTTGGACCGGCACATTCCCGACTCGACGCAACCGAATCCAAGGTTCATGAAGAATACCATGAATCCTGCGATGAGGACCCACAGTGTATCGAGCATGATCTTGAGTTCCGCCGTTGTCAGCGGGGCGGCAGGAGTTTCAGCGGCGTTTTCGGAAGCATGCGCGGACTCAGGGGATGATGCCTCAGGTGTCGTGACTTCGACAGGAGCGGCATCCTGCGACCAACCAGTCGATGGCAAACTCATTGTGAAAAGTAAACACATCGCGGCCAGGCTGGCGGAGATACACCACCTGCCACTCAACACATTCAGCATTCTCATCGTGCGCTTCCTCAATGAATTTCGAGCCAACAACATTCCACAAACGACATCTCTTCTGCCAACAGGGTGCCAGCGGAAAGAGGAGTCGATCCTCGCCGCCCGCTGGCGCGAGTTCGCCAGAACGCAAGCGGCGTGCCTGAAATGGGCTTGAAATTCACCAGACAGCCCCGTAGACCCACGGAGTGCCTACAGGAAAAGCAGTTTGCACTTGGATAGCGCTGCAAGTTCGTGGGAAAAGGTGCTTTCCCCACTCGCTTTCAGCGACAGAGAGAATGCTCAGGCACGGGGCAAGTCTGCCAGCGAACCGTGCGGCGTCGGAAATTGTCAGGGGGCCTTGATCAAGCCATTATTCCGTTCGATCAGTTCCTCTAAACGGTGGACCTGGGTCTCTCGCTGAGCAGGGGTACCGCCAAGAGCCCGAAACTCGGTCTTCCGCCCGGTGAGGCGTTCCACCCAGAAGTCAGCCAGTTCCCGGATCTCCGCTTTTGGGCTTCGCATCCAGTTAACGAACTTCCAGGAAGTTGTTCGTGAATTCGTCACGTCATCCCGTGTAAAGCCCCAAAGCATTTCGAAGATCGCTTCCGCCTCGGCGGGGGGATAGTGCAGTTCCAGTTCTTTCATTAACTGCGCTCCATTTTCGGGATGCATGGGCAACCATTGTCTCAGGCCGTCGCGGGCAACGAAGCGAGCCTCTTCATGAGGACATGACGCTAGAGTTGCTACGAGCGCGGGACAATTCTCAATCGCTGACAAACTCTGTGCCGCCAGTTCCGCGAGCTTTGGAGACTTTGACGTTTTCACGACCGTGAGCATGGACTCGTCGATGGGTTGGTTCAGTTCAAACATTTTTTCGAACTGCACCTGGGACTGGTATCTGCGAATGGGAAGTGCTTTGCGCTTGGAATTGTCGCACCAGTCTGGCACAGAAGTGAATGAAATCGGATTCGAACGGATCTGAAC
>NZ_DASWWZ010000398.1:0-2373 GCF_036405755.1 Schlesneria sp. | reverse complement strand
GTCGGTTCGACTCCGACCGGAGCCTCTCAAACAGAAGCCGATGCAGGACACTGTCCCGCATCGGCTTCTGTCATTTCACAGGGCCTTCACCCGCCATGCAGGCAGACCGCCCCCGGGGGGATTCACACCATGAGCCCTGTTGAGATTGCTGTCACTCCTTTGGCCGTATCGAGCAGCCCCTGAGCGGCCGAGCGCGAGCGATTCGCAGGGCGACTAACGGAGCCACTTCACGGGCGCCCCAAATTTCATCCCCGCGATTGTCTCATCCTCAGCGGGGAGACTCAATCAGCAAATAGAGAACATTGTCCGTGAAGGCCGGGTCCTTGGTCAGGCCCAGATGGTCGGTGAACAGGAATGTGACGCTGTCCCACTTGATGGGGCTTTTCAAGCGTGGTGCCCACTTCCCATTGTCCGAAAGTCGCTCATCCATCAACGCACTGTGACGCGTGACAAGTCCGTCGCCCGCCACGCGTGCTGTGGGGGAGAGCGCCCCTCGATTGTCGATTGCGTACTGAAAAACAGTGGGGTGCGCATCGCTGGCGATCAGATGAATGGTCGTTCCTTCGGGCGGATCAACCTTCACGTCGATGGCAGCGTGAAAGCGTTCCGCACGTCGCAGACATTTGGCAAGGTGACCATACGCCACCTCCAGCCTGCGCAGGGGATCAGGTTCATTGGGAAGCAGATATCGCAGTTGCTCTGACTGTGTCGGGTTAAAGAAACCCCATCGCGCGTGAACCCAGACCTGAGGATCATAAAGGTCCACGGTCTCACGCCGGGAACCTGAGACCACCGGACGGTGTCGAGTCCTTGGCAGCAGTTGGTAAACCGACGGCATCGTCCCCAGTAGCGCTGGCTCATACTTGGAAAAGAATCTCGAGAATTGGACTCCCTGAGTCAAATACTCCACCGCCTGAAGTGAACCCGCGTTCGGCGGTGCCACCATGACCAGACGATCGACGTACTGAGCCCCCTTCCAGTTGATCTCCGGAAGACTGCCGTCCTCAGGAAGAGGGGCATCACCGTACTGGAGGTAGTAACGGGCCATCACTCCTCCCATCGAGTGAGCGACAATATCGAATCGAACGGGTTCCGCATCGTCTCCAAATCGCGCTTGCCGCTCTGCTTCAACAAGCGCTTTCTTCTCGAGAATAAACTGATGGAGTTGCGCCGCTGTTTCGACATTGTCACGCCGCCAGTCGTACGCGAATTGAAAGCAGCGCACATCCTGCGGGTCTAACTCGTCCGGCGAATCCCGATATCCACCAATTCCGAGGGCGGTCACGATGTCCCGATACGCCGCCATCTGAAAGAGGACCCCAAACACGCGGACGTTCAACGTGTCGAGGGGCCCGGAGACTTCGATTGTATCCGTCAGGTCTTTCAGGGCCTCCCCTTCCCCCATGGGCAACGCGAGTAACCGGGCCCCTTCAACGGTGGAGGGATCAATTCCATTTCCGCCGAATTCGCCCCAGACAACGCGCCGCCCCGATTCGTCGACTAACTTTGAGCCGAGAATTCCGGGAATCACAATAATCGGATTTCGCTGGTACTCGTCTGATTTCGACGTCCGACTGTAGATGCTTCCCAGATCGGGGCGTCCCCATGGAGCACGCGATTCTCGAGTCGCTGTCGGAATCAGATCGACCCCCGAATCATCACTGGTCATCGACGCCTGTAACAGCTTCGATTCCAGCCCGGGAGCTCGCCAGATACCGACGGCGGGTACGGCAGACGAATCGTTCTTGCTCGTTTCCGGAGGCTCATTGATGACTTTGGCGCGTCCCGCCGGTGTGATCGTGCGGCAACCCGCCACGATCACCCAAATGCAGACCGCACACCAGAGTGTTTTCGAGTACATGAATTGCCCGTCCATGAGCATGCTGAAGTGGCTGGCAGCATAGAGGAAGTCGTCAATTCCTGACAGGGGATTTTCGCCCCCGTCACAATCGCCATGACGCACCCCTCCTTCGCGGTTCGCTCCTGACGAATTAAGCCCGATTAATGGACATGCGGTCGCTTCGAGGACTGCCAGTTCTACAAGTGTGTACAAAGCTGCCGAGACGACTCCTCTCCAAAAAACTCGCTACATCCCGCCGTCTACCCAACCTAACCACGGGCTGCATCAGATAGCCGCTCGCTAAAAACTGCGGCCGAGGCCCCTCGGAGTCAGGGGGACACCGAAGAAAATGGGTCCGGCAAACAATTTTGCGAGACTTCACCATTTTTTACGGGTGGCGACATCTCAGGGACAGAATTTGCAACAGGAAGCCTCGCTCCGAAGCAATGACTGATGTTGCGAGGATGTCGTCGTTGAAACCGCAAAGGAGACGATCATGCTGCTGTTTCCCAACCGAGCTACTCCGCTGCTTT
>NZ_DASWWZ010000397.1:0-5677 GCF_036405755.1 Schlesneria sp. | reverse complement strand
CATCGTTCCACCCTTTGCTGACCGCCCGCAGATGACCAGTCTGCCTGATGACCTGGCGCCGTTCGAGTATGTCGAAGCCGATGTGCCGTTCTATCCCCCCGGCAAGCGGTGGGGAACAGTCGAAAACGGCCCCCGCAAGATGCAGCTCCCGGTGTCACCTGAAGAATCAATGAAGCACTTCGTGACGCCCGTCGGGTTTCAGATCAAGTTGTTTGCCTCGGAGAAAGATTTTCAGGGAAAGCCCATCTCGATGAACTGGGACGAGCGCGGGCGCCTGTGGATTTGTGAAACGACTGACTACCCCAACGAATTGCAGCCTGTCGGTCAGGGAACGGACCGAATCCGGATTCTGGAAGATACCGACGGCGACTGGGTTGCTGACAAGTTTACGGTGTTTGCAGAGCATCTGAGTATCCCGACCGCTATTACCTTCTATCGGGGTGGAGCAATCGTTCAGGACGGGACCGAGACTGTCTATCTCAAAGACACTGACGGTGACGATCGCGCAGACTACCGCAAAGTCCTCGTTACCGGTTGGGGAATGGGGGATACGCACGGAGAAGTGAGCAATTTCCAGTTCGGTCTGGATAACTGGTACTATGCGATGCAGGGTTACAATGACTCGTCACCAGTCTTGACCGACGGACGCAAGGTCACCTCGTTTCGGCAGGGCTTCTTCCGTTTCAAAGTGAGCGAGTCTCAGAAAGGACGCGACCCAGCGACTGCTCCCATTGGAAGTGAGCCTCAGCCTGACCCTGTAGTGACGGAACTCGAGTTCCTGCGTTCAACCAACAACAACACTTGGGGGTTGGGGCTGAGCGAGGAAGGGTTGGTGTTTGGCTCGACCGCGAATGGAAATCCCAGCGAGTTCATGCCGATTCCCAATCGCTACTATGAAAGTGTGCGAGGCTGGTCGTCGACAGTGTTGGAAGGGATTGCGGATAGCAATAAGTTCGAACCACTGGACGCTGATAAGGTCCGTCAGGTTGATCACCACGGGGGATTCACTGCGGCTGCAGGTCACGCCCTCTATACCGCCAGGAATTATCCGAAAGAGTATTGGAATCGGACTGCCTTTGTGACTGAGGCGACGGGGCATCTGGTAGCGACTTTCGTCTTGCGTGACGACGGTGCGGGATTCCGATCCAAAAATTCCTGGAACCTGCTGGCCAGCAATGATGAATGGTCAGGGCCCATTATGGCCGAGGTTGGTCCAGACGGAAACGTGTGGGTGATCGACTGGTACAACTTCATCATCCAGCACAACCCGACGCCGATCGGCTTCCAGACGGGTAAGGGGAATGCTTACGAATCCAGTCTGCGTGATAAAAAGCACGGGCGAATCTATCGGGTGGTGTACACCGGAAACGAAGCGGCTCAATCAAAGTCCTCGGCGTCATCGCAAGAGAGCGAAGGCATGATGCAGGCGAAAGCGGTCGATCTTTCGCGGGCCAATGCGAATGAACTCGTCGCCGCGCTGCACTCGCCCAATTTCCTGTGGCGTCGGCACGCGCAACGACTGCTGATCGAAAAACGACATACGGAAGCGATTCCGGAACTCGTCGCCATGATCAAGGAACAATCGATCGATGAGATTGGTCTGGCGACGGAGATTAATCATGCTCTGTGGACACTCCATGCACTCGGCGGTTTAACGGGTGAGAATCGAGAAGCGCACAGCGCCGTTGTTCATGCTCTGAATCACCCCTCTGCCGGTGTTCGCCGGAATGCACTTCTTGTATTGCCGCCAGATTCCGCGACGATTGCAACTCTGCAGAGAAGTGGCGTACTGCGTGACCGAAACGCCAAGGTTCGCCTAGCAGGATTTCTGACACTTGCCGAACTTCCCGCATCCGCGGAAGCCGCTGAAGAAGTACGCCTCGCGATGGTTGCACCCGAGAACTCGGATGATCGCTGGTTGCGAGAAGCATTAATCGCTGCGGCTGCCCGGCATGACTTGATGTTTCTGAAGTCGGTCATCCAGAACATCGCCGAAAAGTCCTCTGGACCCCACATCGACGTCATCAGGATTGTGGCTGAGCACTACGCTCGGGGGGGCAACGAGGAGTCGGTCGCGTCGCTCTTCCCTTTGCTGGTGCAATCCAGCGAGGGGGGCGTGGCGTCAGATCGAGCTACGGGAATCATTTCGGCGATGATCGAAGGACTGGCGAAAGGATGGCCGCGAGGTCAGCAGGCGGACTTTGATGAATCGACGGAAGGGGCTCTTGTCGAACTTTTGAACAAGCTCCCCGTCGCCGATCGTGGCCCCCTGGCGACGTTCGCGACACGGGCAGGAAGCAAGAAGCTGGAAACGTATAGTGCCGAAATCGCGGCATCCTTTTTGACAATCGCAAAAGATGAGAAACAACCGGACGATGTGCGACGCGATGCCGCGGTCCAGTTACTCAGTTTCCGTCGTCTGGATGGTGAGGCCGCAAAAGAGGTCATCGCTCTTGTGACACCTCGGACACCGCCGGAACTGGCGCAAGCTTTCATTGAAGCCGTGAACGCCAGCGAAGCACCCGAAGCGGGTGGTCTCTTGATTAAATCGCAGGCAACATTGACCCCTTCGGTCCGGCCCACCGTGATCCGTCTGCTGCTGGGGCGGGTCGACTGGACCGACGCCCTGCTCGACGCACTCGAACAGGGGAAAATTTCGATGAGCGATCTCTCACTCGATCAAAAACAGGGAATGAGCGCTCATCCCAACAAAGAACTTGCCGATCGAGCGAAGAAGGTGTTATCGCGAACGGGAGGCCTCCCTAATCCCGATCGACAGAAAGTTCTGGACGAACTGCTGCCGCTGGCTGACCAGACGGGTGACGTGGCGGCCGGACGAGACGTCTTTAAGAAGCAATGTTCCAAGTGTCATACGCACAGCGGTGAAGGGACCCGCATCGGACCGGATCTCACGGGAATGGCCGTTCATCCGAAGAAAGAACTCCTGACGCATATCATCGACCCCAGCCGAAGTGTGGAAGGGAATTATCGCGTGTACTCCGTTGTCCTCAATGACGGCCGGGTGATGAACGGGTTGCTCGCTTCCGAGTCGAAGACGGCGATCGAAATCTTCGATGCCGAAGGGAAGAAGCACGCTCTGCAGCGTGCTGACATTGAGGAACTGATCGCATCGACCAAGTCGCTCATGCCGGAAGGATTCGAGAAGCAAGTCAAGCCGGACGAAATCAAGAACTTACTGGAATTCCTGACTCAGCGAGGAAAATACCTCCCTATTCCGATCGATAAGGTGGCGACGGTTGTCAGTACGAAGGAGATGTTCCACGATGGACAGCATGATGAACAGAAACTGATTTTCCCGGACTGGGCGCCGCGTATTTTTGAGGGGGTCCCGTTCGTTCTGGTTGACCCGCAGGGAGACCGCGTGGCCAACGCGGTCATGTTGTATGGGACCAACGGCGATAAGCCCCCGCGGATGCCCAAGCGAGTCGCGCTGACATGTAACTCGGCTGCGACGGCGATCCATCTGCTGGGCGGAGTCAGTGGGTGGGGATGGCCTGCGAGTGAAAAGGGACTCTCGAGCCTCATCGTCCGTCTCAAATATAGGGACGGAGCAGTCGAGGAGCATGTGCTGAAGAATGGCGAGCATTTCGCAGACTACATTCGGCGCGTCGATGTCCCTCAATCTCAGTTTGCTTTCCCGCTCAGGAATCAGCAGATTCGCTACCTGAAGGTGGTTCCCGGGCGGACAGATCCGATCGAGACGATCGAACTGGTCAAAGGGAATAACGTCGAGTCGTCGCCTATCGTGATGGCGATTACTGTTGAGACCCCCGCTGCGTCTGAAAAGAAATAACGAGGCTCTTCCCAGATCAAAAAATTCGGGAGCCAACCCGGCCGTGGGGTGCACGGCGAGGAAGGCTCCCGAAACTGAACTTGATTGCTGCAGCGACAGGTCGTTCGCTCAGGCCTTGGGGCCGAGGCCTGAATGTCTCAGCAGAGCTGCAACCTGGGGTTCACGACCGCGGAAGGCCCGGAAGACGTCCATCGGATGCCGGCTTCCACCGAGCGAAAGAACGGTGTCGCGGAACCGTCGACCTGTTTCGAGGATCGTGGCTGGGTCGTCGAGGCCAGCTTCTTCAAATGCGCTGAATGCATCGGCACTCAGAATTTCAGCCCACTTGTAACTGTAGTAACCGGCGGCGTATCCCCCACTGAAGATATGCTGGAACGAGCACAGCGATCGATCTTCGGTGAGCAGGGGCAGAACGCTGGTCTGCTGACTGAGGCGACGATTGAGTTCATGTACCGATTCTGATCCTTCAGGGTCAAACTCGGTATGCAACTCGATGTCTGTCATGCCGAACAGCAACTGTC
The DNA here is from genome assembly GCF_036405755.1 of Schlesneria sp. Lineage (NCBI taxonomy): Bacteria > Pseudomonadati > Planctomycetota > Planctomycetia > Planctomycetales > Planctomycetaceae > Schlesneria > Schlesneria sp. Next base: position 1,342 of record NZ_DASWWZ010000397.1, on the reverse strand, counting down.
GCAGTGTCATGGACCCCGCGCGGTAGTTTTTTGCGGCTCGCACCTTTTCAAACAGGGCATCAGGCAGGGGTTCACCCGTCTGATAATGACCTGTCAGTCCCATGAGTGTCGGGCGGTGGTAGCACCAGTTCTCCATGAACTGGCTGGGCAATTCCACTGCATCCCACTCAACGCCGTTGATACCTGCACAGTCAGCATAATCGACCTTGGTCAGCATGTGCTGCAGGCCATGGCCCATTTCGTGGAACAGGGTTTCCACTTCACGAAAGGACATGAGGCTGGGGGTGTCGCCGTGGGGCGGCGTCTGATTGCAGACAAGATGTGCAACCGGGAGCTGGACCTGATCGCCCGTCTTTCGGCGGCCCAGGCAATCATCCATCCACGCCCCCCCGCGCTTGTTTTCGGGGCGTGAGAACGCGTCGAGGTAGAACGAGGCGACGTGGTCTCCGGAAGCGTTATGAACACGGTAAAAGCGGACGTCGGGATGCCAGACGCTGACGTCTGTCTGACGATGGATCGATACTTCGAACAACCGACCCAGCAACTGAAACAGGCCATCGAGCACTTTTTCGAAGGGAAAGTAAGGCCTGAGTTCGTCGTCAGTGTAAGCGTAACGCTCTTCCCGAAGGCGTTCCGCCCAGAAAGCGACGTCCCACACCTGCAGGGGCGAAGTTTCTCCCCGGGTTTCCCGGAGTTTCTTGATATCTTCGAGGTCCTGAACGGCTGCGTCCCAGGCAGCGGTCCGCAAATCTTTAAACATCTGACGGATCGCATCGACGCTGGGTGCCATCTTTCTGGCGAGACTGATTTCAGCGTAGTTCCGGTAGCCCAACAGTTTCGCCTTCTCTTTTCGGAGCGACAGAATCCGCGTGATCAATGGATCATTGTTGAGCTCTCCCGCCGACGCACGTGTGACGAAGGCGCGATAGAGTTGTTCCCGCAGTTCACGGTTCCGGCAGTGTTCCATAAAGGGAGAAAACAGCGGCGGTTCCAGTGTGATCCGCCAAGGACCTTCTGCGGGCGAGGCCGGCTTTTCGGACGCGGTATGGGCCGAGTTCCAGGCTTTGGCTGCCAGATTTCGCAATGTCTGCGGCCAGCCCTCGGTGTCGACCGGATTTGTGATATCGAGAGAATAGGCCTTCGTTGCGTCCAGAACGTGATTCGAGAAGTCCGTCGATAACTGTGACAGTTCCTGCTCGATGGCGTTGAAGCGTTCTCGCTGCTCACCTTCAAGAGCAATTCCGGAAAGCTCGGCCCCCTTGATTCGGTCGGTGATGATGCGCTGCTGGGCTTCACTCAGACGAGACCATTCATCGCTGGATCGTAACTCTTTCAGGCACTT
>NZ_DASWWZ010000396.1:0-4533 GCF_036405755.1 Schlesneria sp. | reverse complement strand
CGACCACCAGCTCCCGATCAACAGAAGCGTCGAACCACAGACTCGAGGGTCTCGTCAAGGCCTGACCCTAAGGGTGTGCGTCCCATCAGAACGGGGTTCCTCAGGCGATCGCCCAGCCTGTCTGAGGAACCCCCTGTGTATTATCAGGCTTGTGTTTTCTCGGGGGGATTCGTTCAGTGCGGCCGGGCTGGTCCAGGTGTGTCTCGACCCGGGCCTGAGCAGCGCCGATCGAACATCCGTCCGCTCCTTTGTCTCAGCAAATCCGGATTGCTTGTCGCCTTACGTCATCGCAGATATAGTGCCAGCGCATTCCCCCGGCTGCCATCAGTGCCGCTCAAACCGGATGTAAGGGACACTGTGGACGTTACTGTTTTATCGTCGTCAGTCGAAGGCACGGCCCATCAATTTGCAGCTTCGTACGTCGTCAACCAGCATCTGGTGATTGATGCGGGGAGCATCGGGTTTGCGGGCATCGAACGTCAACGAGCCATCAACTCCATCGTGCTGTCACACATCCATCTGGACCACGTGGCGTCGTTGCCGATTCTCATCGACAACGTTTACCAGCCGGATCGAGACTGTCCGACGGTCTACGCGTCCCAGCATGTCATCGACAACCTGAAGGCCCATTTCTTCAACGACATCGTCTGGCCCGATTTGATCCGGCTGGCCTGCGATGGATCTCCCTTCATTCGATTTGTGCCCCTGGAAGACAGGTCTCCCGTGGAAATTCACGGTCTGACCGTGACCCCGATCGCGCTGGACCACGTGATTCCCACATTCGGCTTCATTGTTGACGACGGCAAGAGCGCCGTGGCATTCGTGAGTGACACAGGTCCCACAATGGCCATCTGGGAATGCGTGAAGAGCCATCCTCGCATCAAGTTGATCTTCCTCGAAGCTGCCTTCCCCAATTCCATGAGCTGGCTGGCCGACAAGGCAAAGCACCTGACTCCTGCTTCGTTCGCCATCGAATACGCGAAGGCGGGACGCGCACTTCCGGTGATCGCAGTCCACATCAAGCCTGGTTTTTACGACGAAGTCGTAGGCGAACTCCAGCAACTGGGAATCGACGGGTTGAGTATCTGCCAGCCAAACCAGTCCTACACCTGCTGACACACAGCCGGTTCGAACGGTTGGTCAGTCAGGCGGTCCGGCTTGAGACATCTTGGCGGGCATGTCATGATAGATGACCTGCTACAGCTCACTCCCTCCCAGGCTCTGGAGAAGTTTGATGTCGATTGAATCCGCATTTGCCGCGCCCGTAAATCGTCGGCAGATGGTGCAAAGACTTGGCGGGGGCTTCGGTGCGATCGGGCTGGCAAGTCTGCTGGGCCAGGCATCTGCCAAAGAGCTGGCGCCACACACGGTTCCCAAGGCAAAGCGGGTCATTCAGCTCTTCATGAACGGGGGACCGTTCGGGCCTGACTTGCTTGACCCCAAGCCCATGGCCGCAAAGTTTCAAGGTCAACGCCCATCCGAACTCGACTCGTTCAGGACCGAGCGAAAAACCGCCGGCATCATGGCTTCGCCGTATCAGTTCAAAGCTCACGGCGAGAGCGGTCTTCAGGTCAGCGAGTTACTCCCCAATTTCGCCAAGTGTATCGACGATGTCTGTGTGCTGAAATCGGTCTATACCGACAATCCGAATCATGGGCCCGCGCTGCTGCTGATGAACAACGGCACGATCGTTCCCACCCGCCCCAGTATGGGTTCATGGTTCTCGTACGGGTTGGGCGTCGAGAACGAAAGCCTTCCAGGGTACGTCGTCCTCTGCCCGGGTCGCCCGGTCCGTTTCTCCATTTTGTGGACCAGTGCGTTTCTTCCCGGGGAATACCAGGGAACGTACATCAACCATTCGAACCTCGATCCTCAAAAGCTGATCCCGTACCTGCGTAACAAGCATCTCCCGGTTGACGAGCAGCAGCGGCAGCTTGAATTGATGCGGTCGCTCAACAGGCAGCACCTGGAAGAACGGGGTGGCGATCAGCAACTCGATTCGCGGATCACCGCCATGGAAACCGCATTCCGGATGCAGTTCGCCGCCACCGAGGCATTCGACCTGAATCGCGAACCGCAGCACATTCGGGAAGAGTACGGGTCAACCCACTTCGCCAACGGATGCCTGCTGGCCCGCCGGCTTGCCGAACGGGGGGTACGCTTTACTCAGGTCTACTACGGAGATGGTCAGCCCTGGGATACTCACAACGACCACAATAATCAGGTGAAGAACCTGTGTAAGGACATCGACCAGCCCATCGCAGCACTGCTCCAGGATTTGAAGCGGCGAGGGATGCTGGAGGAAACTCTGGTCATCTGGGGCGGTGAATTCGGACGAACACCGACAACCGAAAACGGCGACGGCCGGGACCATAACCATTATGGTTTCACGATGTGGATGGCGGGCGGAGGCATCAAGGGGGGCATGACCTACGGAGAAACGGACGACTTCGGTTTCCAGGCCGTCCACAACCGGGTCCACATCCATGATCTCCACGCGACGATCCTGCACCAGTTGGGACTGAATCACGAACGGCTGACCTATCGGTATGCCGGACGCGATTTCCGGTTAACGGACGTCGCAGGTCGGGTCATCCAGGAAATTCAGGCCTGAGCAATCCCGGATCAGTAAGCGCACTTCAATCGGTGAACGGAAGCCACGTGTCACATCGAGGCGGGGATAGCATCCATGCGATTTACTCATGTGATCGTCACGGCGATCCTTGCACTGTTGATCACCCCTGTTGTTTCCGCTGAAGACGCCCGGCGCGATTTCTTTGAAAACAAAATCCGCCCGGCCCTCGTTACCTACTGCTACGAATGCCACTCCGCTGACTCAAAAATTGTCGCGGGAGAGTTTCTTCTTGATAGTCGTGAAGGAGTTCATCAAGGGGGCGAATCTGGGCCTGCGATTAAAGCAGGAGATCCGGATGAAAGCCTGCTGATTAAGGCCATTCGCTACACCGACGAATCAGTCAGGATGCCTCCCAAAGGGAAGCTCCCTGCGGCAGTGATTGCAGACTTTGAAGAATGGGTGAAACAGGGTGCCTATGATCCACGGGATCGCCCCGCCGCGCGAGCGGAAACGGCTTCATGGGATGAGGTCATGAGGGAGCGAAGCGACTGGTGGAGTCTCCGTCCCGTCGCTCGCCATACTGTTCCGCCGCTGCCAAATATCGATGACGCGGCTTCCGTCGCCGATCGATTCGTCCGTCAGAAGCTCGCCGAACAGGGACTTGAATCCGCCGCTCCTGCCGATCCCAGAACGTTCATCCGTCGCCTGAGTCTGGTGCTGACCGGCCTGCATCCCACGGTTGAGCAAATTGACCAGTTCGTCGCCGCATGTCGCCACTCGCCATTAACGAATCCTCTGCCCGCGGAAGCGGTTGAAGCTCTCGTAGATTCCCTGTTGCAATCACCCCATTTTGGTGAGCACTGGGCGCGGCATTGGATGGATGTGGTTCGATTTTCAGAGACACACGGCAACGAATGGAATTATGAAGTTCACCATGCCTGGCGGTACCGCGATTATCTGATTCGGGCATTCAATGACGATATTCCTTATGACCAGTTCATCCGCGAGCATATCGCGGGAGACCTGCTGACCGAACCGCGCTGGAACCAGACCGAGCAATTCAACGAGTCGGTGATGGCAACCGGTTTCTTTCGCTTTGGTGAAGTCAATCACGATGACTGCATCACACTTCGTTCGATTGGCTATGACCTGACTGACAACCAGATCGACACTTTGACCAAGGCATTTCAAGCGACTACGGTCGCGTGTGCTCGCTGCCATCATCACAAACTGGATGCCATTTCGACGAATGATTACTACGCGTTGCTCGCCGTTCTTCGCAGTTCGAGAAATGTCAGCCATTCCATCGATTCGCCCCAAGTGAATGCGAAGCAGAAGCAGCGGTTGATTGAATTGAAATCCTTGCTCCGACAGGAACTCGGGGCTCTCTGGCAACAGGAAGCGAGCCACTTTGCCCGGTACCTGTTGGCCGCACAGGCGACCCGTTCCAACCAGCCTGATGCCTCCGAACTCGGCAATGGCCTGTCTCCGGAACGCCTCGCCAAGTGGGTCGCAGTACTCTCTACGGAAAAACTTCCACTGGAAGAACCGTTCGAGGTCTGGCGCCGAACCGCCGCTCCAACGATGCCCGCCTCTCCGGAGCAAACGTCGGCGACGAAGACACCCGACGAGATCGCGCGAAGGATTGCCGAGACATGGCGATCATTGGGACGGGAAATAGACCAGGAACATCGCGCCCGCTCTGAATTCAACCAGCAGCAGTTCAGCCCCTTCGGCGTATTTTCTAATGATGAGGCCGGGGAGTGGAGCTTTGGTGGTCAGTCCATGAATGGCCCCGTCTCAAAGGATGGCGAATTCGTAGTGCAGCTTGAGGGCGAGTCGGTCATCCGAGCCATCCTGCCAGCAGGTCGCTATACGCATTCTCTTTCGTCCAAACTCAACGGCACGCTTCGATCCCCGGTCGTCCCCTCCGGCAAGAAATTTATCAGCTTTCAGAT
>NZ_DASWWZ010000395.1:0-9781 GCF_036405755.1 Schlesneria sp. | reverse complement strand
AGTCATTCAGTCCCACACTGGCCAGCACGAACTTGACGAGTTCCAGCGTTGATTTGAATTCTTCCAGAACCTGTTCGGGAGTCACAAACAAGTGAGCGTCGTCCTGGGTCAACCCGCGGACACGCAGCATCCCGTTGAGTTCTCCGGACTGTTCGTGACGATAGACAGTTCCGAATTCCGCCAGTCGTACCGGCAGGTCGCGGTAACTTCGCTGTTGAGCCTTATAAATCTGCACATGGTGCGGGCAGTTCATCGGCTTGAGAAGGTAGCGTTCCTGCTGTTTTTCCCAGGCTCGCAGGTAGTCCTTGCGCGCTGTGGGGGGACCGCTGGTGGGGAAGTCGGACAAGTCCATTCCCATCAGCTTTGCAGACTCCATCAGCTTCTTCTCGTCCTCGGCTGAGAAGGGTGTTTCGTCGGTGATCAGTGCGTCAAGTCGACGAACCCAGTAGTCGACCAAGGCACCGGCATCGTGGCCGAAGATCGGAGCGAATTGAGACTCGCGGTAGTACGGGAAGTGCCCGCTGGTTTCGTACATATCGACACGGCCGATATGTGGCGAATAGACAGGCTGGTACCCGCGTGCGATCAGTTCCCGTTTGATGAAGTCTTCCAGAGTGGCGCGGATGGTTGCCCCCTTGGGAAGCCACAGGCAGAGTCCCTGTCCGACATCCTGACTGATCGTGAACAGGTTCAACTGCTTCCCGAGGACGCGATGGTCTCGTCGTTTGGCTTCGTTGACCTGATCGAGGTACGCATCGAGGTCTTTCTGCGAGAACCAGGCGGTTCCGTAAAGTCGCTGCAACTGTTTGCCGCTGGCATCCCCTTTCCAGTAAGCGCCGGCGACGGAGAGCAGCTTGAATGCTTTGACCCGCTTTGCGTCGGGGATGTGCGGACCGCGGCACAGATCGACGAATTCGCCCTGGCGATAGAAACTGACAGTGGGGTGGGTGGCCAGACCCGTGCTGATGTGCTCGACCTTGAGTTTCTGAGACATTCCCTCGACGAGTTTCAGTGCCTCGTCGCGATCGCAGATGAAGCGCTCGAAGGGTTCTGCCATCGAGATGATTCGCTGCATCTCGGCTTCGATCCGGGGGAAATCATCTTCGCTGATCGTGTGGGAACAGGCGATATCGTAGTAAAAGCCGTGGCCGGTGGTGGGACCGAATGCCAGCTCAACTCCGGGCCACAAACGCATGACTGCCCGTGCCATAATGTGAGCGCAAGAGTGTCGCAGGATGGCCAGTGACGCGGAATCTTTTTCCGTCAGCAATTGCACCGGTACCGGGCGGGCTTCGGTCACTTCGGCCAGTGGTCGGCTGAGGTCTGTGACCTGGCCTGCGACGATGGCTCCGACTGCGGCACCAGCCAGACGTGGGCTGATGGCATTGGCGACATCGAACGAGGTGACGTGATCAGGATGGTCGACAACGGAACCGTCAGGGAGCTGAACTTGTAGCATGGCAAGGGCAATCCTGCACAAAGGGATTGGACCAATCGTAGCAAAAAACAAACCTCGACTCGAAAGTCGAGGGGCGCGGCGTTTATAGGGTGACGCCTAAGTTTCGTCAATCAGCACTGGCGCCACGTCCACCGAAACGGACAGGACGTGCGAACCTCCGCCAATCAGAACACCCTGAATCGGGCAGACGTCACCGTAGTCGCGACCCCAGCCGATTGTCACGTGACGTTCCTGGGGAATGACGTTGTTTGTGGGGTCCAGGTCGATCCAACCGTCACTGGGGCAATAGACGGACAGCCATGCATGTGAGGCGTCGGCACCCACCAGTCGGGGTTTCCCGGGAGGAGGCGCCGTCACGAGGTATCCACTCACGTATCGAGCGGCAAGACCCAGACTGCGCAGCGCCGTGATCTGCAGATGAGCAAAGTCCTGGCAGACACCACGCCGTTTCTCCAGCACTTCCTTTGTCGGCGTGCTGATGCTGGTTGTTGTCGGAGCGTATTCAAAGTCATTGTAAATACGGGATGTCAGTTCGAGGGCCGCTTCCAGCAGCGGCCGACCCGGAGTAAAGCTGACGAGGGCATATTCGCGAGCTTCGTTCAGATACTGAATGTACGGAGATTCAAAGCGAAATTGAGAAATCATCCGGGATTCGGGCGCGTCGGCTGCCAGCAACTGATCTCGCACGACTTCCCAGGTTGTCGTCTGCGAAGGTTCCGGCAAGGGTCGTCGGGCCAGGCTGACTTTGCTGCGTGCAGTGACCTTCAATTCCTGATGCGGTTCTTCGAGTGAAAAATACCACACCTCGTTACCAAATGAATCGACCCACGACCGCAGCAGCATCGGTTCAGGCGAGACTTCCAGATGGAATCCGGTGCTCGTCTGAAACGGGGTGTGCCGCGGTGTCAGATGGACGTCGTTCTGGCAGATCGATACCGGGCTTGAATAGGTATACGTCGTCGTATGTTGAACGGTGTATTGCATGGGACATTTGCCGTCGTACCGGTTTCAGCTGTGTGATACAGGCTGGCTGAACCGGATGGTGACGGAATCCTCAATCCTGTTAACGAGATTCACGCGCGGCGTGGGATCTGAAGTTGAGCCTCGAGTTGTCTCGAGTCGACCGTGTGGGCGAGGTAGGTATGGGTGATGCTATCGGAAAGAGAACGAAGATCGGAAGCGAGTAATGCCAGAAACTTATCGAGCTGTCGTCGATCCCCTGAGCCATTGACGGTGCAGAACGATTCCACGTCCGCCAGACGGAGCGACGCCTGAGCGGAAAGGACGAGCTTCTGTTCCGCCGTGCGGACCATCTCGGATTCCTCCCTGGAGAGACTGCGCACGTGCTTCGACAGGGCCATGAGCTGGAAGCCGACGGCACGAGGATTCGATTCATCCGCGAGTACCAGATCCAGCACCGGAGCCAGTTGCAGGGTTGTCAGATAGCGGTAGCGGTAGGTCATTGAACTGTCCGCGATTTCGAGCATCGCTTCCAGTCGAGGCAGGACATCGACCTGTCCATCGACGAGCAACCCCCGGATGACTCGCAAAGTTTGCAACGCTCGCTCGATCCTGCGCCCGATATCCAGAAAACGCCAACCGGGACCCCGGGTCATACTGTCGTTGCAGAGGCCGCTGAACGCCGACAATGAGGTCAGCAGTTGGTTCAGCGGTGCAAGCGCATCCGTCAGACCCGAGGACGTTCGTGGTGCAGACGAGCTGCGAGGCTGAGGGAACTTCATTTGATTGATAATTCGCCAGCCATCGACAGAGATTCTGTCTCGTACGACCGAAGCCGTTCGTTGGGTCGCTTCGATGGTGCTGAACAACCCCCCTTTTCGATAAGGATCATGCAGGAAGGCCCAGACGGATTCGATCAGGGCTTGCTGCTGCCCTTCTGCTTCACTATCGAACGGTGCCAGTGGTGATTCACCCGGTTCGTCGATGGCGAGGACCAACTGGTACAGATCAGACAGGGTCGCGGGTTGAAGCTCGCTGGTGGTCCGGGCGACAACGCAGCGGACATGCCGGACCTGCGCTTCGGTTCGTTCGATGGAGCGTCCCAGCCAGAACAGATGGTCGGCAGCGCGGCTTGGCAAGTCGTTCGCGCTGCGACGTAGTTCGAGTGCAGTCTGCTTGGGACGAAGCAATGTGACCGGCTCAACAGGGGTATCGGCCAGCACCCACACGTCTTTGCTTCTCTGGCCAGAGGCCATCGATTCTGAAAGTGTTTCTGATCGCGTTGCCACCCGCGAAAGGCCCCCCGGCATGACCTGATACTTACCCTCAGTTGCCACGGCGAAGGCGCGCAGGGTGACGTGCCAGGGTTGCAGGTTTTCTCCGATGAGCACGGGTGCAGTCGATCCAACCAACGGTTCCTGGGCAACGAATTGACTCGGACGAGCCCGCATCTCGGCAATGAGACGGGCCCGCTCGTCGTACGCCAGGTTGGCACCGATGTAGACCTTCACATTGTGGTGGTGGTAGGCGTGGCGTACGACGAGTCGCTCGAGATTGGCTTCGACGTACTTCAGGTCGTCAGGTCGACCGCACCACCAGGTCGGCATTGAGGGAAGTTTGAGTTCTTCACCCAGCAGGAACCGGCAGGCGGCGGGTAAATAAGCCTGCATCAGTGGCGCTTCGAGAAAGCCACTGCCTAACGCGTTGGCCACCACGACCTGTCCGTCACGGACGACCTGCATCAGTCCCGGAATCCCCTCGCGCGAATCCGGACGAAGTTCGAGTGGATCGCAACGGGCGTCACCCATCCGTCGAAAGATGACGTCGACGGCCAGCAGCCCCCCGAGGGTTTTCAGATAAACGCGATCGCCGCGAACCGTCAGGTCGCCCCCTTCGACCAGCGTATAACCCAGATAGCGGGCCAGATAGACATCTTCAAAATAGCGAGAACTTCTAGGGCCTGGCGACAACACCACCACTCGCGGATTGTCCCGATGGTTACGCGCCAGTCGTGCAAGTGTGTTTTGCAGCGCGATGAAGTAGGACGCCAGGCGGACGACGTTCAGGCTCTGAAATTTCTCTGGTAATGTGCGAGAGACAACAACGCGATTCTCGACCACATATCCGGCCCCGGACGGACCCTGCGAACGGTCTCCCAGTGCCATCCACCGTCCTGTCGCATCGCGTGCCAACTGAGCCGCGTACCAGTGCAGGAAGATTCCCTCTGGTGGGCGAATATTAATGCATGGCAGCAGGTAGCCCGGATGTTCGAACAACGCGTTCGGCGGCAGAACACCAGATCTCACGAGTTCCTGGGGCCCATACACGTCGGCCAGGATTCGATTGAGTAAGGTGGCCCGCTGCTGGATCGCATCGGCAAGTGGATTCCATTCCGCAATCGGAAGCATCAGCGGAATGGGGTCCAGCTCCCAGGGACGTTCAAGGTCTTTCGACGCACCGTAGACATTGTAGGTGACACCATTTTCCCGCAGCAGATGACGAAGGTGATCCCCCCGTTGATTGAGCCCCTCGGCACCCGCATCGTTCATGGTCTGGACGAGCCGCGACCAGGCAGGACGTACTCCCCCATCCGGCCCGATCATTTCATCAAAATACTGACTGTGGGGGGCATATCGCGATACGATGTCGCCGGCGGGATGAGCACTCACCGCACCGGTGCTGTCAATCATGATTGTCCTGGCTCCTCTCGGCTCAGTCGTTCCTGGTTTGTTCTGAATACAGAACAAACGCCCATCGCGTGGCGACTGTGTTGTCTGATCTCGGTTGTCTGATCCACCAATTGTCGGTCGCAGGCCATTCCCCAGGACCGCTCTGTTTTTCGTTTCGGGCGAGTGGTGACCGGGAAGATTCCCCTTGGCCGTTCCCGCTGTCAACATCGCAGCATGCTGCCGCCCATTCATTCCGTCGGCGAAATCCGTGTTCGCCGATTACGTCCGTCGCATATCCAATGTGTACGGATAGTCGCGATTCTTCTCATCTTCCGGAATCGTTTGCTGTCCGGGAGTATGACCGAGATGGAAGAATCTCGCTACGCGCCGGCTTTCGGCTTCGTAGGCGTTCACCGGGAACGTGGCGTAGCTTCGTCCTCCCGGATGTGAAACATGCCAGGTGCAACCACCGAGCGACCGCTTGTTCCACCGGTCGAGCAGATCGAAGACGAGTGGCGAATGGACGCCAATCGTCGGGTGGAGACACGATGGTGGTTGCCATGCACGGAAGCGAACTCCCGCAACGAACTCACCTTTCGTACCAGTGGGATGCAGCGGTACACGCCGGCCATTACACGTCACGACAAAACGGGGGTCCGTCAGGCCACGAACTTTCACCTGGACGCGATCCACTGACGAATCGACGTAGCGTGCGGCGCCGGAACCGCCAAATTCCTCGCCCAGGACGTGCCATGGTTCGATCGCCTGACGCAATTCGATCTGGACTCCCGAGATCGTGATTTCACCAATCAGAGGGAACCGGAACTCGACATGGGGGGCGAACCATGACTCTTCAAAACGGAATCCTGCGTCGCAAAGATCCGCAAGGACTTCATGGAAATCCTGCTCGACGAAATGGGGCAGCATGAAACGATCGTGCAGCGTGGTCCCCCAACGGACGAGTGTCTCACGGTAGGGCTTGTGCCAGAAACGGGCGATCAGCGCCCGCACCAGCAACTGCTGCGTGAGGCTCATCCGTTCATGCGGTGGCATCTCAAACCCTCGCATTTCCACAAGACCCAGTCGACCTGTCGCACTGTCGGGCGAATACAGTTTGTCGATACAGAATTCCGCACGATGCGTGTTTCCCGTCAAATCCGTCAGCAGATGCCGGAAGACACGGTCGACGAGCCACGGAGGGCAGCTTTCCCCTTCTGGTAGCTGCGAACACGCAATCTCCAGTTCATACAGGTTCTCGTGCCGCGCTTCATCAAGTCGCGGGGCTTGACTGGTCGGGCCGATGAACAGTCCGGAGAAGAGGTATGACAACGAGGGACGGTTATTCCAGTACGTCACCAGACTGCGCAAGAGATCGGGGCGTCGGAGGAACGGACTTTGAGCGGGAGACGGCCCTCCCATCACGATATGGTTTCCGCCACCGGTGCCCGTGTGACGCCCGTCGAGCATGAATTTCTCGGAGCTCAATCGCGAGAGATGCGCCTCTTCGTACAGGACGGTGGTATTCGTCACCAGTTCCTTCCAGGTGCGCGAGGGCTGCAAATTGACCTCGATGACACCCGGATCCGGCGTCACCTTGAAATGATCGACACGATAGTCATAAGGGGGGGGATAGCCTTCGATTCGGACGGGCATCGAAAGTTCTGCGGCCGTGGCTTCAATCGCCGAGACAAGGTCGAGGTATTGCTCGATTCGTTCCACGGGTGGCATGAAAATATGGATGACGCCCCCGCGCGGCTCAACGCAGAGCGCGGTTCGAACGATTGGTTCATTCTGATGCAAGCTCGCTGCCGACGAAAGCGGGTGCGCGTCCCTGGAGTGCGAACCGTTGCGAACGACATGCGAGGCGGGGGATGTGTCACCGGCCGTTCCGTTGGAATGCGACCGACTGTTCGTGGTAGGGGTGGACGCACTTGTCTGCGTCTCCACAGAATGATCTGCGACGGTCGAGGCGACCGGTTCCAGTTCACCGAATGATCGTTTGACGTACTCCAATACGCTGCCCCGGGCCTGCAGCACCCGCGGAACATCGCCGTTCCCCGGCTGTGAACCGAGTTCAAACAGGTTGGGATGGACTTCGTTTGTCTGCGGAGCGACTCGAGAGAAGTGCGGAAGTTCACCACGTGGAGCGGTGGGGTCGGCTTCGACGATCAGCGGCCGATCTTCAGGACGCAGCCACGGGAGCGAATCGAGTGGCAGGCGATACCCCATGGGTGAATCACCCGGGACCAGGAACATCCGGTCCTGGCGCAGGTGCCATGGTCCGCTGACCCAACTTGTCAGGGCGTTCTCGTCCTCGTTGGGCATGACCGGCAGCACATAGCCCACAACACTGGCGAGTCCCTGTTCAAAGACGCGCGCCAGTCGTGCTCTTTCTTCTTCATTGTCGAGCCGGGAATCGAACGGATCGACGTTTGTCGGCAGCTTTCTCGCTTTCCACAAGTAATACCAGGTGTCTTCATAACCCGGCCGGATATGCTCAATCTGGACCTGCAGTTGCTGCGCAAGCATCGAGATAAATTCGCGAGCTTCTTTCTCTCCGTAGCCGTAGTCCTTGTCGTCCTCGGCGATCAAATCGGGACGAGTCCAGACGGGTTCGGTGTCCTTTCGCCAGTAGCAACCCAGCGCCCAGCGCGGCAGGGACTCGCCGGGGTACCACTTCCCCTGTCCGAAATGCAGCAAGGGACCATTTGCGAACCGATTGGCCAGGCGACGAAACAGGGTTCCTGCCAGCCGACGTTTGGTCGCTCCCAGTGCCGCAGTGTTCCATTCAGGCTCGTCCCGATGATCGATCGAGACAAACGTCGGTTCACCACCCATGGTGAAGAAGCGGGGACCCATCGAGAGTTCGCGATCGACGTGTTCTCCCAACTGCTGAATATCGGCCCACTGCTCGTCCGTGTATGGCTTCGTCACACGCGGATCTTCGTGGATGCGAGTGATCGACATGTCGAAAGAGAACTCGACTTCACACTTATCGACACCCCCATTGATCGGTGAGGCAGATTGTGGGTCAGGTGTTGCAGCCAGCGGGATGTGCCCTTCGCCGGCGAGCAGGCCTGATGTCGCATCGAGTCCCACCCACCCTGCTCCGGGAAGGAAGACTTCTGCCCAGGCGTGCAGATCGGTGAAGTCGGTAGCGGCCCCGGACGGTCCATCAAGAGACGCGACGTCCGGCTTCAACTGCAGCAGGTAACCCGAAACGAACCGGGCGGCCAATCCATAGTGACGCAGCAATTGGACCAGCAGCCATGCCGAGTCGCGGCAAGACCCACTTCGCCTGGTGAGCGTTTCTTCACAGGTCTGAACCCCGGGTTCCAGTCGGATGACGTACTTGACCGCGTGGTGGACGTACTGATTGAAAGCGACGATGGAATTGTTGGTCTTCTCGGCTCCGTGAGGGGCCCCTGCGACGAAGGCCGCCATCTCCGGACCCAGGGAATCGGTGACCAGATAAGGCTGCAGTTGCGCCAGCAGTGAGGGACTGTAAGTGAATGGAAATTCTGTCGCGTCGGGTTCGAGGAAAAAGTCGAACGGGTTGATCACCGTCATGTCAGCGATCAGATCGACCGTGACGGAAAGTTCTCGCGTCTTGTCCGGAAAAACCACTCGGGCGAGAAAGTTGCCGTAAGGATCCTGTTGCCAATTCAGAAACTGTTTTTCAGGCAGTACTTTGAGCGAATAACTGAGGATTGGTGTGCGACAGTGAGGCGCAGGCCGCAGCCGGATCACTTGAGGTGACAAACTGACGAGGCGGTCATAGGAATAAGTCGTCTTATGGTGCAGTGCAACTCGAATAGTCATTGTCGATCTTCTATGGAGTAATTCAGGTTCGCCGTCTCAAGTCGCGTTCAGGTAATTCTTGACCGCTCTCGAGCCCCTGTTTTCGGATGCACGTCGGGTTGGATTAGTACTCGTCCGGTCGCTCGATTCATCGGAAACCCGCCGGATTTATCGGCTCAACCGATACGTCCAGGATCGGGCTTCATTCCCGGCAGTTGCGGCTGTCGGGGCGACCGAACGGTGGCTGCAGTGCTGCTGATCGCGAACGGTGGAAACGATTCTGATTTGGCTTTAGTGGTTAACTAAGGGATGTTTGTTGACGTTACTGCTGCGAGGGGAATTCGAATGGAGGGTTGCTTCCTCCGACCCTCCGATCAGCCCTGTGATTGTGACTGGCCACCCATCGATTGTTTCTGAACGCTGGTCGCCGGTAAGGCTGCGCTGGTCGCGAGTGGCTTTTTGGCCGCTCGCACCGGCTTGACTTCGGGTTGTATTGAGAAGAAGGTGTCAGAGATGGCCAGTCCCACGCCGTTCAACTTTTCCTGGAACTGATCGATAAACTCATGCAGTCCCGTCGCAAAGATTTCCTCGATATTCGTGTAGTCGAGTTCGGCTCGTAGCCGACCCAGACATTGTTCGGCGCGATTATTGAAGTTGCCGCGCGAGCCACCGGTGATCGTTAAAAGCGACTGCTCGGCGGAACCAACACAGAACCGGACTGCGCGAGGGAACTCACGGTCGAGAAGCAGAAAGTCTGCAACCTGATGGGGAGTAATCCGGCCGTGAGCCTTGCGATACATTTCCAGTGCACTCGCTGACTTCAATAGCGCGGACCACTGGTTTGTGTCGAGTTGCGTCCCGACATCGGAAACCTGGGGCAGCAGCAGGTAGT
>NZ_DASWWZ010000394.1:0-4354 GCF_036405755.1 Schlesneria sp. | reverse complement strand
GACGTATTCGTCAGTTCAGACGGCAGTGTTCGCGAAGCGGCTACGTGACACAGACACGGTTACGTTCGGGCTGGAAGACGACCTCTTCAATCCGAAACCGCACGAGCCCACTCGGCACCTGCCATTGCACGAGATCCCCTTCGCGATAGCCAAGGATGGCTGTTCCGATCGGGGCCAGTACGGACAGTTTATCTGACGCGATGTCCGCATCTTTGGGATAAACAAGCGTGTAAGTGCTTACTTCCTGAGTATGAACGTCACGGATTTTGACGGTCGAATTCATCGTCACGACATCGGGAGGAATCTCGTCAGGGTTCATGACGATCGCGCGATTCATCTCCTGCCTCAACGACTGGAGATAGGGCTTATCACCGAATGCCATTGCCAGTTCACTGAAGAACAGGCTTTCGAGATCGTCGTGATCCGACTTGGTAATGATGATTTGTCGTTTGCCGGCCATGTTGTCGCTCCTCGCTCCTTAACCTTGTTTAACGTACCGCTCCTGACTGAACGCGAAAGTTTGCGGCAGAGAAATCACCTGCGATCGATTCGCTCAATTCGTTACGTCGAATGAGAACCCTGTCGTGTAACCACGCCTGCGCAGTGGCCGCGACATCGCTGCTCGTCAACTCAGGAATCGTGACTTCGTCAAACAGCGAACGCTGAGGGGAGAGTAAGCAACTCCCAGACCAATGCGCCCAAACACGAAAAACCGGCAAATAAAAGGGGCCCCGCGGCGACGACGAGCGGCGTGGCGCACGAGAATCCGGCCCCAACCGTCAACTCCCGGTGACGGCTGAAACCTGAGTTGACATCGGCGAGGTTCAACCGAGCCAAATCGGCATTTTTCGACGATGATTCCGCAGGAGAGTGAATGGCTCCATGACGGTGAGGACCGCTTGAAACTCCCGGGTGTCCGCCTCGCAGCGGATTTCACCTGCCCCTGCAATCATTTTAGTCAGGACATATCCCAAAGCGGGGGACGAGCGCCCGTTCCCCGAACGTTGTGGTCCCCCCGGAGGGTGTTCGGTGATCACACGGCAAGGTGACGGAACCGACTTACGCCTGCTCAGAAGACTCGTGCGTCTCGGAAGGTCGCTTAATGATCATCGATGCCAGGATCCCCGCGACGAGGATCCCGATGATCACAGCCAGCAGATAGAAGTTGAAGTGCGACCCCAATGTCTTTTTCAGCCATTCGGTGAAGAACATCTTCAGCCCGACGATCAGCAGAATGACCGCCAGCGATACCTTCAGGTACCGGAACGTGTCGATCATCCCGGCGAGAGCGAAATACAGCGAGCGAAGCCCCAGGATGGCGAACACGTTACTGGTGAACACCAGGAAGGGATCCGCCGTGATGGCAAAGATCGCCGGGATCGAATCGACGGCAAAAATCACATCCGTCGATTCGATCAGAATCAGCGCCAGGGCTAAAGGAGTCAGCATCAGAGTACCCGGTCGCAGACTCTCGGCGTACTCCCCCTTGGCTTCCACTCCCGCTCGCACAAAAAAATGCTCGCCATGAATCTCGTTGGCGACAGGAAAGAACCGTCGCGTCAGACGAATGATCCACCCGAAGCTGGAAGCTTCATGATTGGAAGCAAAGACCAGCATCTTGATCCCAGTGAAGATCAGCAGGGCGCCAAAGACATACAGCACCCAGTGGAATCGTGAAATCAGCAGATTTCCGACGGCGATCATCGCCCCGCGCATTACCAGCGCTCCAATGATGCCCCAGAACAGAACCCGATGCTGGTAAATTATAGGAATGGCAAAGAAGCCGAAGATCATCGCGATCACAAACACGTTGTCGATGCTCAGCGATTTTTCGACAATGTACCCCGTGATGTACTTTTCAACGGCGGTAGCGCCATCGTTCAGTTGACCATCTGCGACATCGATCTGGGTCCCCAGACCAAACCAGTGACCTTCGTAGGCAAAGTAGACAAAGACCGCAAAGGTGAGCCCCAGAGTCACCCACACCGCCGTCCAAGCCAGGGCTTCCCTGATGGAGACCACATGGGCGTGACGGTGGAATACACCAAGATCAAGGGCCAACATCGCCAGGACGAAGACCACAAAGCCAATCCACAGCCAGATCATGCGAAACCCCTTGCCTCTGCCCAATCAAATCGACACGTCGCGTCATCACAGTTTGAGCATCTCTATCGGCCTGACCACGATATCAGCAGTGGTAAATGGCTCTCGCTCTTCACTTCTCTGCAAGATAGTGAAAATACCACGCCCGCGGGTTACCGCAAGGATCGATCTGCATCTCGGCTTCCCTTCCCCCCTTTCACAAAACAGGCGGGACAAAGCTGCCGGATGACAGCCCTGCCCCGCCTGTTTGAAGTCCCACCCACGTCCCACCCGTCGAAATTCTCAGTCCGGTCCGAAAGGACCTCTACCGAACGTCGCTTGAGTCGCAAAAGCAACCATTTCGGGGCCCGTCATTTCGACGGGTGGGACCCGTCACGACTCTCACGTCACTTTCGTCAACTCCGGCCGCTTCGCTCGGCCGGGAATACTCTGCAGGAGGATCGGTATCTTCGAGTGACGCAGCAGAGAATCTGCGACACTCGAACGCATCATCCGTGAAAGTCCTCGGTCTGCGTGAGTCGGAATCGCGATCAGATCCGTCTCGTGCGACTCGGCGTAGTGCTGAATCGCCAATCGAGGATCTTCCGCACTGGTGAGGACATAGGCCTCCGCATGAATCCCATTCTGTTTCAATCGTTCGATCGTCCAGGAGAGGTACTCTCGGGGACTTGAATGAGGAAACAGACCGGCTGTCCATTCTTCGTTCTGGACGTTCAAGAGCGTGATCGTTCCGCCATGCGTCTGCGCGGCGAAACGAGCACAGTCCAGCACCGTTCTGTCCGCAACCGAGCCGTCCAGAGGCAGCAGAATTCGCTTCACTTCAGGTCCCGCAGTCAATTCGACCGGTACGGAATCCCCTTTGGTGACCAGCAGCGGAACAGACAGCCGCTGACGCAGTTGATCCACCCGGTTCTGCCACCAGAGCCGAGAAGCGAATCGTCGACGACGTGAACCGATCACGACCAGACTGGAATCGGGCACCCCCGTCATCAAGGCATCGATCGTGTCGGGACTATCGACCAGCACGATTTCAACATCCACGTCTTCCCTGCGAGTAATCTGCCGGGCAATCCGTTCGAGATAGTCCTGGTGTTCCACCTGCGTCCGTTCATAAGCGGACGAATGCTGCCACGGCTCGAGCGCGGCGAACGGCTCGGTGTAGGCGTGTATTAGCCTCAGCGAAGCCCCCGTTCGACGGACAATTGCCAGCGCAGGGGGCAATGCATGTTCTGCGGGGGTTGAGCCGTCAAGCGGAACAACAACGGTTTGAATCGTCTCGGAACTCCGTCGTTCGGGCTCCGCCTGCCAGAGCCGCGCATCGGATTTCCCTCCGTCGGTCGGCCAAAGATGAAGGCGGTCAGAAAGACTGGTCGAGGCCGCGATCCTGCTTGAAAACTGGTCGTCGCGTTTCATGTCACACTCCTCGTTTCGCTGACGGAAGTCTCGGACGAAATCAAAGAGAACTGATAGCTATTTGTGTGCCACCTCGGCCAAAAGGACTTTGTTCAACAGGAGGGACTACAAGGCCCTCGTCAGATAAGCACCTTCCTTCTTCCAGACAGGGCCTTACCTGCCGCTGGACCATCACTCTGTGACAAGCCCCATCCACCAGCACGTAACCCTTGAAGCCGTTGTGTGCTTCTAACTGCAGGACGTGCGCCTCCGTTGGCTGCTCCACTCTGTGAATGCGTCAACTACCCGTCCTTTCCCATCACTGGGCCTGGGTCTCTTGCCCCACCCTGCACCGATCAAGAGCCTCTTCTTCTCTCAGCGCATCACGGCGGCATCACAGCGAATCCCGTAATCGACCAAGCTCTACTGTCCACCTCCGGCGACGGTGTCATCAACAAAGGACAGACAAATCCGGTTTCGGACATCTCGGCGGACGCGAATGTTCAAGAGGCTCAAGACGCTGAAAATTCAGGCCCAGCATTCCTAGTTGCACAAGAGCAGCAGTCGCCGAAAAAGAGAAAACCCTTCTCGTGCTGATACCGAACGAGACGTTCGCAAGCGGCATCCCAGTTGCTTTGTCTGCGTAATGTTCTGTGGCCATCAACAACGAATGCACGATCTGGTTTCCCGGGCAAGACATCGGAAGAGCGAAGCGGCTGCTGAGTCGGCAAGTCGATGCGGATACCAGCTTCGTCGCCTCAGTAGAGCTTCGCTCTTCCATTTTTTGATTGCTCCGTTTCCGGTCAACGACTTCTCCCCACATCTTCCTCTGCAGAGAGAGACTTTCCGAAACGAGTGA
>NZ_DASWWZ010000393.1:0-3004 GCF_036405755.1 Schlesneria sp. | reverse complement strand
GAACCGTCATGTCTGATGATCACTGTGCCGACCTCGAATTTCGTCCTCGGCTCCCTCGCGACAAATCGGTAGGGATCGGCTGTATCGGTGCCGGTTTTATCATGTCCGATTGTCATCTGGTTGCGTACCGGCAAGCGGGATTTAATCCGGTGGCGATCGCTGCACGCCGACAGGAACAGGCCGATTCCGTCGCACATCGCCATGGCATTCTCAATGTGTATACGGACTACAATGAGCTGCTTGCCAACCCGGCTGTGCAAGTCGTCGACGTTGCTGTTCCCCCCGATTTGCAGCTTTCAGTGATCCAGCAGATTGTGACTCACGCAGATCACATCCGCGGGGTGCTGGCTCAAAAGCCGCTGGGGGTCGACTACCAACAGGCGGTTGAAGTTGTGCGGCTTTGTCGCGAAGCGGGAATCACTCTGTCGGTCAATCAGAACATGCGGTATGACCAGTCGGTGCGAGCGTGTCGCTCGCTGCTGGACAGTGGCAAGTTGGGCGAACCGGTTCTCGCGACCATCGACATGCGCGCGATTCCACACTGGATGCCGTGGCAGTCCCGACAGGGATGGGTGACGCTGCGGATCATGAGTATTCATCATCTCGACACACTCAGGTACTGGTTTGGCGATCCGGTGCGGGTTTACGCAAGCGTGCGTCCCGATCCCCGCACGACGTTTCTACACGAAGACGGAATCTGCCTGTACATTCTCGAATATGCCAACGGGCTGCGAGCCATGGGATGTGATGACGTCTGGGCAGGGCCATCCAAGGAGGGATCCGCAGCCGACATTGGCATCCGCTGGCGGGTCGAAGGAACATCCGGCATGGCGCGAGGCACCATTGGTTGGCCAAGTTACCCGGAACGAACTCCCAGCACGCTCGATTACACCACAACCCAGTCCCCGCAGTGGCACATGCCACGGTGGGATGAAGTCTGGTTCCCCGATGCCTTCGTCGGTCCGATGGCTCAGCTGTTGTGTGCCCTCGAAGACAGTCAAATTCCAGAAATCAGCGCTGTAGACAACTTGAAGACGATGGCTCTCGTTGAAGCCTGCTACCGTTCGGCCAGGGAACATCGGGCCGTCGAACTGACCGAAATCACGGGATAAACTCCGTCGCAATTCTGGTGGAAATCCTGGAATTTCATTCCAAACAGGATTGTTGCTGCGAATAATCAGATCCAGATTCTTCCCTCGTGGGGTTCGCCACTTCGTTCCTACCGTCGCTCCTTCTGTACGACCATCGGGCCAACGCATGGAATCAGAAAAAGAAAAAACGGCTTCGGCCAGCGAACCGATACGAAAGGCAACGTCCCAGCTTGGCAAGTACAGGCTGCTGAAAAAGCTGGGTCAGGGGGGGATGGGCGAAGTCTATCTCGCGGAAGACACGAAGCTCGGCCGTCAGGCTGCCGTCAAAGTATTGTCCAAGACGCTGGCCAGGGAAGCCGACTTCATCGCCCGCTTCCAGAAAGAAGCCCGCGCAATGGCGCGGATCAATCATGATAACGCCGTCAGCGTCTTTGATGTCGACGAAGACCATGGACTACATTATGTCGCGATGGAATACGTCGATGGCAAAAGTATGCAGCAATGGCTCAATTTATTGGGCACGTTATCCGTCGGTGATGCACTGCATGTTGCGTTGCGCTGTGCAGAGGTCCTGCAATTCGCTCACAAGCAGAACCTCATTCACCGCGACATCAAGCCCGACAACATCATGCTCACCAGAAACGGCAAGGTGAAAGTGGCGGACTTTGGCCTGGCCAAAGCACTGGACGACGACCTTTCAATGACTGCCAGCGGGATGGGCCTCGGGACTCCCTACTACATGGCCCCCGAACAGGCGAGAAACGCGAAACACGTCGACCGTCGGTCAGACATCTATGCCTTGGGCATCACGCTTTATCACTTGCTCACCGGGCAGCTCCCATTCAAGGGCGAATCCGTGATGGAAGTGATCATGGCAAAAGAGTTAGGGAAGTACCCGCCCGCCCGCAAACTCAATCAACAAGTTCCTGACAAGCTCGACCTGATCATCAGCAAGATGATCGAGAAGGATCCGGCCCATCGCATGAAAGACTGCGATGAAGTCATCAAATTACTGGCGGGACTGGGCTTGGAAAACTCCTCATTGAGCTTCATCGAAACGGCGGACCGGGTCGTGCAATCCGCCGCTGCGAAGAAAGCGAACACATCGCCTGGTGAGCGCGTTGACTCGTCGCCCATTTCAAACCGCGCGAACGGAGGCACTCCGCCCTCTTCAGACCTCGAAGATGAAATCAAAGCACGAACCACGAAAGCGGGAACGACTTCACCCGTGGACCAGTGGATCGTCCAGTACAAGACTCCGCAGGGGAAAGAAACTCTGGGAAGGTTTTCGACTCTGCAGCTCCAGACGGCACTTAAAACCGGGATAATCGATCTGAAGGCACGGATCAAAAAAAATCCCGTCGACAGCTTTGTCCCGATTGGCTTCTACCCCGAGTTTGAGAGAGCCGTCGAAGGACGTCTGGTCAAAGAGAAGGCCGAGCGAAAATCCGCGGGACTGAAATCGGAATTCGACAAGATCGGACGGCAGTACGACCGCCGCGCATGGACTCGCTGGATCAAAGATCTGGTATCGGGAACGGCGGGACTGGTGACGTTTATTCTCTGGTTGACGTTTGTATTCGGAGGCCTGGCTGCGGTGATTATTTTTCGCCAGCAGATCTGGGACTCGATGGCCAACTTCCTCAATTCGTTGCAGAAATGACGGTGTCGCAGACGGCTGGTCCGATTTCCGGGCAGCAGTTATAATTCCCGCGCCGTGAACGATTTGAAAGCCAGCGTGAACACCCCTTTGCGAGGTGCTCAATGGCTTTCTGACACTCGCCTTAATCGCCGATTCTCCGCGTGAGAACGGCGGTTTCCTTTTTAGAATTGAAGTACTGCGATGGACAATGATCTGAAAGAAGTCTGCCAGAATTTGATTGAACGCATCCTCCATCTGCGGGGGTCTCTTT
>NZ_DASWWZ010000392.1:0-11147 GCF_036405755.1 Schlesneria sp. | reverse complement strand
GCAATGGCGCTGTCTGGCCCGCTGGGTCCGCCAGGTTTGAGTCGGTTCAGCACTGGGCATTTCAGCCCGTCGAAGCGCCGGTTCCTCCCGCCGTTCAGGATGAGGGGTGGATCCGGTCGGATCTCGACCGCTTCATCCGCGCACGTCAGGAAGCGCTGGGGGTCGTTCCTGCAAAACCCGCCTCGCGGTTGTCACTCATTCGTCGCATCACCTACGATCTGACCGGGCTCCCTCCGAAACCCGAGGAAATCGACGCGTTCGAACAGGACGAATCGCCCACGGCGCTGGAAACGGTGGTTGATCGACTGCTGGACTCACCTGCCTATGGCGAGCGTTGGGGACGTCACTGGCTGGATGTGGTCCGTTATGCCGATACCGCGGGAGAAACAGCGGACTATCCGGTCACGGATGCCTGGCGCTACCGTAATTATGTGGTCAGCTCTTTCAATGCAGACAAACCCTACGACGAGTTCCTGCGGGAACAGATTGCCGGGGATATTCTGGCGGTGAAGGGATCCGCCGATCGTTATTCGGACAGGGTGACTGCAACGGGCTATCTCGCTGTTTCCCGTCGATTCGGGTTTGATTCGGAAAACTATCATCATCTGACGATTCAGGACACGATCGATAATCTGGGCCAGACGGTGCTTGGTCTGACTCTCGGCTGTGCCCGCTGTCACGATCACAAATTCGACCCGATTTCGATTCAGGACTATTACGCGCTTTACGGGATTTTTGACAGCAGTCGATATGCCTTCCCAGGATCTGAGCAAAAGCAGAAGGTGCGGGCCATGGTACCGCTTCTGCCGCCGACTGAGTCGATTCCGCAGTGGCGCGCATACGATGCTCGCGTGGGGGCAATCACTGCCAGTCTTGAGCGTCAGAAGCAACCCGTTCCGTCGGCCATTTTACGATCGCTGAATGATCTGGACGGGGATTTTGAACTGCAGGCGGCGGCAGCGGGGGGAAGCAACGGTGTCCTCGTGCCGCCGTGGCTTTACTCCGGAAAGATTGCCGTGACGAATGCGGCCCAAAGCCCATTCAAAAACCTGTTCTCGCGTGGCAGGGTCGGTGCAAGCATCTCGGCCGGAGCAGGTGAGTACAAGATTTCTCAAGCCCTCTATCCGCAGCGAACCAGCCAGAATTGTGAAGTACTGCACGTGAACCTGGATTTTCGCGTTGCGCTGCCGGACCCGTCGTTTCCTGGGACTCACCGGTTCTGGGTGGGGGCTCACCCCGACGCACCTGCCGCAGAAGTGTTGATCTCTTCAGAATCGATCATGCTGCGACAAGGGAACGAGTATGAAGTCATTGCCCGTTTAGTCCCCGCCGAATCCGGAGCAGCGCCCTCCAGTCGGTGGTACAACCTGCAACTGACGCTGGATCTGCGAAGTGGTACGGTGTCGGGTGCCGTGGGCTATCCCGGAGCGGTATCGGAGTTCAGTGGAAAGCGTTTGTCGCCTGCGGCCGAGGGAGTGATTAACTTTGTCCAGTTCGACACGAACGGAAATTCTGGCTCAGTCATTCCGATGATCGAATTCGACAATCTGGGGGTGCAGGAATCGCCGATTGCTCCTGTTTCCACTGAGATCCCTTCCAGTGCTGATCAGAAAGAGGGCGTTGATCCGGTCGCTCTCGCAAAAGAACTGGAGACGTTGACCGGGTTCGACGGAGATTTTGAGCTTCAGACCTCGGAGGCACCTCCGGCAACGCCGTGGGGACCGGGGCCCAACAGCGTTGTCGTACTCAAGAAAGAGAGTCAAAGCCCGTTTCTCAACTCGTATCAGCCAGGCGAATTGGGGATTCATCTGCCCAACCGGGCGGAATACGACGGGTTCGGGCGATCGCTGACTCAGGTGAAGATCAGTGCTGATGGAAAGCTGTACGCCAGCTTTGATTTTCGATGTGCCAGTACCGACAGAGGGGGCGACGGTTCCTGGAGATACTATCTGGGGCATGGACCCGGAAATTCTGCTGCGATCGAACTGTTCTTTAATGGGCGCGAGTTCTTCCGGCGAAGTGCGGACGCGCGCGAGCCCGTCTGTTCGCTCGTCGTTGGTGAGTGGTACCAGGTTCAACTGACGCTGGATGTCAACAAGCGAAGTTTCGTGGGGCGACTGTTGTCGCGGCGGCAATCCGTCCCGTTCAACGGCCAGTTCGCCAGTGGCTGGGATGGCACGATCGACTACACGTTTATCGACAGCTACGGCCACCTGGGAGGTGTCCGGCCGGCTCTGGATGCGGACAACTTTGTGCTGTCAGAGATGCCGCTCTCCTCGCTGGAAGTTCCCTCGTCCATCCCACAAAGTGACTCGCAGGAAGCCAGACGCACCCGTCTGAAAGAGATACGTCAGCAACTTGCGGCGACACAGGCGGATGCCGAAATCTCGCGGCAGGAGTTGAACCGCTTACTGGCCGAGGGACCCTGCGCCATGACGTATGGAATGGCTGAAGGGACACCTCACAATGTACGGATTCAATTACGGGGTGAGCCAGATCAACCCGGGGCAGAGGTTCCGCGTGGCTTTCTGAAAGTCCTCGGCGGCGAATCTCTGCCGCCGGGAACAAGTGGAAGCGGACGCTGGGAACTGGCCCAGTGGCTGACTCGCCCGGACAATCCATTGACCGCGCGGGTGATGGTGAACCGGATCTGGCAGTACCATTTCGGCCGGGGGTTGGTGAAGACCCCGAACGATTTCGGTCTCAGGGGAATGCGTCCCACGCATCCGGAGCTGCTGGACTACCTCGCGACTCAATTTGTGCGCGAGGGATGGTCGATCAAACGGATTCACAAGCACATTCTGCTGAGCGCGACTTATCAACAGTCCACAATCCCCGAGCCTGTTCCTGCGACAGCCACGGCTCCGGCTGATACACGTGATCTGTATGTCTCATTCAGTCGGCGGCGGTTAAGTGCTGAAGAGATTCGCGATTCCATCCTGTTCGTCAGCGGTGAACTGGATCCCGCTCCCGCACAGGGACATCCGTTTCCTGCGCCGATCAACTGGGGCTACTCGCAGCACGGTCCGTTCAGCGCGGTCTATGAACACAATAAGCGAAGTATCTACCTCATGACGCAGCGTTTGAAGCGTCATCCATTTCTGGCGTTGTTCGATGGTGCAGATCCCAACGCGTCGACGGCCGAACGACTGGGGACCACCGTCCCGACTCAGGCGCTCTTCTTTCTGAATGACCCGTTCCTGCATACAAAATCAGAAAAACTGGCATCGCGGCTGTTAAGCCGTTCATCCCAGATCGAAGAGCAAATCAATCTGGCCAGTCAACTGACGGTTGGTCGAAGTCCAACCGCAACCGAACGGGCAGAAGCGATTCAGTTCGTCCAGGAGTATGGGGCCGAACTGGCCAGTTTGGGCCAACAGGAAAATGCAGAACTGAAGGGGCTGGCGGCTTATCTCCGCACACTCTTCGGATCGAACGAATTTCTCCATTTAGACTGATCACTCGAGAGATTGAAGAACCGATGAAACATCAGAATCACTTCGACCCATCTCGACGCGGCGTCCTCCGATCGATGATCGGGAGTTCCCTGCTGCTACCCGGGATCGTTTCTGAATTGCTCGCCGAAGAGACGGGCCGGTCGGTATCCGTTGATCCGCTGGCACCGAAGTCGACGCACTTTCCTGCCAAAGCCAAACGAGTCATCTTCCTGTATATGAGCGGTGGAGTCTCGCATGTCGATTCCTGGGATCCGAAGCCCAAGCTGTTCGAAGATGCGGGGAAGACGGTGTCGGTAAATGAATTTCAGGGGCGGAAGGGGGACTTCAGCATGTTCCTCAAGCGTCCCCAGTGGGAATTCGCACCGCACGGCCAGTCGGGCATTCAGGTCAGTTCACTGTTTCCTCATATGGCCGAATGCGTCGACGATCTGTGCGTGATCCGTTCGATGAAATCGGATCACACAAATCACTATGAAGCGACACTGGGGATCCACACAGGATCCTTCACATTCGCGAGACCCAGTATCGGAGCGTGGTTGAGCTACGGTCTGGGGACGGACAATCGCAATCTTCCCTCGTTCGTCGTCATCGCACCACACTCACCCTACGCCGGGGGGCAGGTCTGGGGAAGCGACTTCCTGCCGGGTTCCCATCAGGGGACTCTGGTTGTCCCCGGGCCTGAGCCGGTCGCGAACATTCATCGGCGGTCCCCCAGCAGTCGATTGCAGGAATTAGAACTGGCCGCGCTGGCGCGACGGAACCAGCGGCACCTGCAATCCAGCGACCAGGATCCTCTGCTGGCAGCACGAATCAAGTCCTTTGAGACCGCCTTCGGTATGCAGGCAGAGATGCCGGAAGTGTTTGATCTGTCGAAGGAAAGCGACGCAACTCTCAAGCTGTATGGCCTCGAACGGGGCAGCACGAAGGGGTTTGCCTGGCAGTGTCTGGTCGCACGTCGACTGGCGGAACGGGGAGTCCGTTTTGTGGAGTTAATCGACGTGGGATCGTCATCCAACTGGGACGCACATGGGGATATGCTGACCCATGCACCGCTTGCTGCCAATGTTGATCAGCCAATCGCTGGTCTGCTGAAAGACCTGAAACAGCGGGGGATGCTGGAGGATACCCTGGTTGTCTGGACAACCGAATTCGGCAGAACACCGTTTAATTCGGCTGCGGGAGCGGCAGGCCGCGAACATCACCACTGGGTCTTCTCATCGTGGCTGGCGGGAGCAGGGGTTCGAGCGGGAACAACCTACGGTGAATCAGACGAATTCGGAATCAACGTCGCCAGCGATCCCGTTCACATCCATGATTTTCACGCCACGATCCTGCACCTCATGGGCCTCGATCACGAGAAGTTGACGTACCGGCACACGGGACGTGACTACCGGCTGACCGATGTCCACGGAAACGTGATCCAGGGTCTGCTTGCCTGAGGTCACGTGACGTCGATCTCCGGGCATGGGATGCGGAGATCGAATCGAAGTGCTGCAGCAATGCCTCTCACCCCTCCGGTACAGAGGGGTGACCATACCGGCGAGGGGGCAGAGACAATTTCCGCGACAGGTGTCAGGAAACGCCGGCGAGTTCGGTCGCGTGAGCAACGCGGCCGATCCCCAGAATGTAGGCAGCCGTTCGGAGTGGAACTTTTCGCTCTTCCGCGATTTTCCAGACGGCGTCAAAGGCCGAGTTCATCCGCTGTTCCAGGCGGTTCCGAATCTCATCAAGCGGCCAGCGGACGACGGAACGGTTTTGGACCCACTCAAGGTAGCTGACGGTCACCCCACCCGCGTTGGCGAGAATGTCCGGGACGACGACAATTCCCTTCTCATGGAAGACCTGGTCACCTTCGGGAGTCGTCGGATCGTTCGCTGCTTCCACAACATATTTGGCTTGTACGAGCGAAGCCGTTTCGCCCGTTAACTGCCCTCCCAGAGCCGCCGGAATCAGCAGATCGCACTTTGTTGCAAACAGTTGTTCGTTCGTGATCGGCTCGGTCTCCGGGAAACCCTGAACGCCGTTGTGGGCTTTGGCGTAGTCGAACAGGTGGGGGATATCGATCCCTTTCGGATTAGCGCACCCACCGCGCACATCGGTGATGGCGACGACATGAGCACCTCGCTCATGCAGAAAACGTGCGGTGTATGTACCGACGTTACCAAATCCCTGCAGTGCGACTTTCTTGCCTTTTAGCGATTTACCCAAGTGATGCATCAGGCGTTCCGCAACGATGACCACGCCGCGCCCAGTCGCTTCTTCGCGACCTTCAGAGCCGTGCAGCTCCAGCGGCTTACCAGTGACGCAGGCGGGCTGAAAGCCGTGGTATTGCTGATACTGGTTCATGAACCAGGCCATGACCTGCGCGTTCGTCCCCATATCGGGGGCCGGGATATCGGTGTCAGGGCCGACCATATCGTGGATCTTGTCCACGAATTTGCGTGTCAGTCGTTCGAGTTCCCCGGTACTGAGTGTCTTGGGATCAACGGCGACTCCTCCCTTCGCACCCCCGTAAGGAAGGTCGACGACCGCGGTTTTCCAGGTCATCAACTGCGCCAGTGTCAGAACCTCTGCGTCGTCGACTTCGGGATGGTAACGCAGGCCCCCCTTCATTGGTCCTCGCGCACAGTCGTGCTGTACGCGGTAGCCGACGAATGTTTCGATTTCACCACTATCCAGACGGATCGCGAGCTGAACTTTGACATCCCGTTCAGGGATCAGCAGCAAGGTGCGCATCCGATCGTTCAGCTTCAGATAATCAGCGGCGGAATGGAAGTAGATCTCGGCTTTACTCTGTTGGTTCATGTTCTCTTCCAGGGGAAGTGGGACGATGGGGTGAATGCGAGATTGGATGAAAATGAGTTTAGGCTTGCCCGTCGAGTCCGTGAAGCCACGGACCGGACGGGGCCGTCTAGCGAAGTTCTCGTGCCGGGCGGCGCGTCCGCGGTTCCGGAGCGACCTTGATTTCACTGATCCGCTGAATGGGATACTCTTGCGTGAAATCGCGACTGATGGGTTGTTCCTGGTCTCTGAGATAAGGTGCGTTCCAGGGGCCGCCAACTTTTTCTACCAGGCAACCCGCAACCAGTTCAGCCATACGTTGATGTCCCGTATGAGACCATCGTGGGGCGAACTGAAGGAAGTTACTTTCGGCGTCGGCCCCGGGTGCCAGGACCATGGAACCGTCTGCGAACGGGATATTCATCCGTTCTGCGAATCTGGCCAGTTGATCAAATGGGGCGTGATTCGTGAAGCAGGCATCCTGCGCGACACCGGCGGCGAGACGAACCCCTTCTCCTCGACTGCATTTGGTTGATACTTGCCAGGGTTTGGGAGAAGTCATGAGGACGAACGGCAGTTGCGAAGTACGGCACAATTGAGCCAGATCAGCGATGGGCCGTGCCGACTGGCGGAAGGCGAGATTGCTTTCGGGATGCTCTTCCCGCAGCCATGCGTAAGGGTTAGTGTCGATATCGCGGCTGACTGCCTTCTGATGGGCAATCTGCTGCTTCCACTCAGCGCAGAAATAGGTCATTCCCCAGTCGAGCAGTCGGAAGTTTTCGCGCCAGGCCTGATGGGGACGAACCTTACGTGCCGGAAGCAGCGACGTATGCGAGCACAACTGCGGGAGACCCTCGGAATCGCAACGGGTGGTCCGTCGGATCTGGCGATCATCGGCGACGTCTGACCAGTCGAAATGCATGATGACCAGATCAGGCTGAAGTCCCATCAGCCGCTGTTTGAAAAACAGAAACTCCGTCAGTGGGCACTGACCGGGGACGCCAGCGTTGACGACCTGAATCCGGGTCCGCGAGTTCTTGGGGAGCTGTTCCTGCAGCATCTCTGTCAGCAACGTACAGAAGTGATTCTCGTCGGCAGTCTCAGGGGCGTAAATCGTTTCATCGCCCAGAACGATAATTCGATACGTGTTCTGAGGCTTGGGAATTTCGAGTTC
This sequence comes from Schlesneria sp., assembly GCF_036405755.1. Lineage (NCBI taxonomy): Bacteria > Pseudomonadati > Planctomycetota > Planctomycetia > Planctomycetales > Planctomycetaceae > Schlesneria > Schlesneria sp. The sequence goes on along the minus strand of NZ_DASWWZ010000392.1, from coordinate 3,734 downwards.
CGGTCCGCGCAGTCCGTAGCTGTTGGTCTGAACCTCCACCAGCGAATCGGTATCGCGGCATTCCACTTGGGCGGAAGCCATTGGCTTCAGTTCGTACTGGCAAGACAGCGACGGAATTGCAAGACCGGACGTGTCGACACAGTGGCTGGCGATCGAGTCACAGACGCAATTGCCGGTCGAGACCTCGTAAATGCGCACCCCAACCTCGGCCCCACAAACTAATAAGACAAGTAGTGAAGCTGCTGTGAATACTCTACGGATTAAAATCAGCCCAGCACGGAACATCAGCGTCTCGCGGACAAGTTCGGGGCGTACATCACCAGTCCCTCTTCGCGTCGCATGCGCGATTTAGCCTCCCCACTTCGACGTGCGCGAATGCTAGTCAGATGGGAAAAACCGGACAAGACGGATTTAATGGCAGCTGAATCTCTCAAAACAATCCGCAAGATCCTTCATTTCGGGGGCAAAAAAGCGGTCAAAGTCACGGTCAGAAAGTTACGTATTGTCATGCAAGTCTCCTGATTTCAGGGCGATTTGCAGGCAACTGGTCCGGAAATCCACCAGGCGTCTTGCACCGCAGATGTGCCGGGTGAGCAGGCAGTTCCAGACGGCGACACCTTAGGCCAACATGAATTCCCCAGGTCAACGGTTGTTCCCTATTGCACAGTGTGCTGCATCAGGCCGGCGTGGATCTGATCGCGAAGTCGCAGGGCCTCCGTGTCTCCCTTGTTTTCGCGCAAGGAAGCATGGATCTGCAGATGGGCCTTGACGAGGTTCCCGCTCTGGAACTCTGCACAGGCCCGCTCGTAATGAGCCCTTGCGAGCTGCTGTCGGCTGTAGCGGCTGCGACTATCTCGGAATTCGGCCGCCCGGGATTCTGCAACCTGTTGCAGGTAGGGACCCTCGGCTTCGTTTTCGCAGTCGACCAGAATGCGTGGAGTTACCAGCACGATCAACTCGGTTCGCTGCAATCGATCGCGTTTATGACGGAATGGTGCTCCGATGATAGGCAGGGAACCCACTTTGGGGATTCGATGTCCAGTGTCGACGACCTGTTCCGAGATCAGACCACCAATCGCCACGGTTGCTCCGTTACGGATCAGTACTTGTGTTGTCAGTTCGGTGGTGTTCTGTACGGGAGCTTTCAGTTTCTTGTTGACGGTGGCTGAGCTGTATTCAGGGTGGATATCGAGCCGAATCAACCCGTCTGCTGAAACGGACGGCCGCAGGATCAGTCGCGTTCCCGCTTCCATAAACCGGATCTCTCCTCCGGCCTGGGACTGGTACCCGATGCGGTCTCCAATCAGCATTTCAGCTCGATGCTTGTTGGAAACCTGAATCCGCTGTGACGAAATCACGCTCGTGTCGGCCAGTCGTTCCATCGACTTGATGAAGGTCGGCACATTGCAGGAGAGTCGACCTTGTTTGAGTCCTCCTTCGGCGTACATCGTCCCCAGGTCCTGCTGACAGGGAAGCAGCGACAGATCGACGCCGTGTTGCAGGCTCTCGGAAAGTCGCACTCGCAGGATCTTGGCTTCGATCCCCACTTGTAACGGCGGGACATCCACATCCACCAGAACCTGGTCGATCTGTGCGAGCACTTCCGGGTAATCCTGCACAACGACCAGATCATTCTGGCCGCTGGTATCGGCGAGGGGAGAAGTGTTCGTCTCACCCAGTCCCTCGGCAGCAGGTGGTGCAACGGACTGTCGCCCCTCGCTCGACAGTAGTGGGAAGATCAGTCGGTTCAGTTCACTGGCGCTGATGTAGTTAGGCTGGTAGATCTTCATCACCACCTTGCGGGTTTCCTGTCGCGCCCGCGCCATTTCATCGGGGGTACGGATGAAATAGATCTGAGCGTCCTGCTCGATGATGTAATGGCGTGATTTGATGATCGCGTTGAGTGCTGTGTGAATTGGGACGTCACGCAGGTGGAGCGTGATCAGTCCCTGTATGTCGGCACTGGGACAGAGACTGATCTGGGCTTCGCCGCTGAGCCTGGCAAAGACCTGACGGATGTCTGCGTTTTCGATGTCAATCGTATAGACGGGGTAGGGACCGGTACTGTCAGTTCGTCGGATGCGGATCGGTCCCTCGTCGACGGGAGGTGAGTTGTCAGCGAACTTTGGTGAGGCCGGGGCAGGTTCCCGGAAAGGCTCATCCGATCCTCGGGTTGGTCTTGATTCCGGGATACTTCGTGAGGGAGCCTTCAGTTCTGGTGTTTTCAGTTCTGGTGTTTTTGGAGTGGATGTTTTCGGCTCGGTCACAGAAGGAGCAGGGGGGGCCGACTCCGTTGTTTCAGGTTCGAACTCTGGCTCATGATCACGTGCCGGTGCAGGTTCAGCGGCAGGTTCGGCAGCGGGCTTTTCCGCAGGTTCGGATGGCGTCTCAAACGGCGGTTCAAACTCGACTTCCGGTTCTTTCGCCGGCTCAACGACCGGTTCGTCATCCATTTCTGCTTCTGGTACGAAGGATGGAGCGGGCTCGGGAGACAAGTCTTCGTCATCCGTCGGTGGTGCAGGCGCGGGAGGACCCGAGAATTCATCCTCGTCTGGCAGTGGAAGCTGCGCGAGCCGTGTTTCCGGCACATCGAAGCGTTTTCGTGTTTGCTTTTGATCGTTGAGCTTTGCCAGGGCATCCAGTAACTGGGTCTCGCGCTGGCGGTCTTCGAGTTGTCGCTCATGCTGCCGACTGGTCAATTGACGGAGCTGCTGCCGGACTTCGGCGAGTTGAATTTCCAGTCGCTGAGTTGCCTCAGCCGTGGGAGTTTCTGGTTTCGGATGGGAATCTTCGTCGAGTGGACGAAATACGATGGGTGGTAACTCTTCAATTTCCGAATTCGAATGTCCCCGCACCGCCTCGGCGACTGCCGGCGGAATGGGGTGGGAGCTGACGGGTGAATCGATTGAGTGACGTCCGGTGACAGAGCCCGTAAAGACCGTCTGCGGAAGTTTCTGAGCCGTTGGCACCGACGAGTGCAGGTCTACGGCGTTGCGGTCCCGAAGGGGGACGGACGCACTGCTGTGGCCGGGACGCTGAGCAACGTGTTGGGATTCCGGTGTGGGAGCAGGTGGAGACTGGACCTCTTCACGCTGCTGCGCCTGGAAATCTCTCGCGAACGTGGCCCAGCGTGGATTGGCAACCGACTGCAACTGCCGCACACGAATCATGCCAAACATGAATGCCACGGCGGGCAGTCCGAGGGCCAGCGCAACGCACCAGAATGCCGTCTGGAAGGGACGGATTGAACCTGACTGACTTGGCATGAAAGATTTCCCCCCGATCGGCCCCGCCATTCGGTTGTTAGCACATCGGAATTCGGGTCGGCATCGATCAGAGGCCGGTAGAAACCGAATACGCGAACCTGAAGGGCTGTATCAGTTGATCGGATGAAGCCGGGCGCGACTTGTGAAAATCTTCGCAGCGGACTGCCGCACCCCGACGCATGACAAGGGGAGGGCGGGGGGAAACCGTGGCATTCACTTGGGAATTCAGAAGTGCGGCACAGTGTGCTCGCAGGCCATCTCGTCCTCTGGAGGCCGCGATCGATCCAGACGCAACCTGATGACAGGATTAGCGTAAGAGAAATTTTCGTGAGAGTACGAACCGCTCAGGCAGAGCGATTGAAAAAGAAAAACGCGGCAAGGTCCCCTCGAAGCTCCCTGCTCCGTCCTTGCCGCGTTAAGAACATTTGACCCCTGGAGAAGTCAAATGTTGTGTTGCATCAGTGTGAC
>NZ_DASWWZ010000391.1:0-2251 GCF_036405755.1 Schlesneria sp. | reverse complement strand
TTTTTCGTCGTCGGCTTTTTCAGGACAGAGAACGCCTGTGCCTCTGCTGCGTGATAACAAAGTTCCGCCGAGTAGTCGCCGGTAATCAGGATACAAGGTGCGAGAGTATGAATCTCTTTCAGGCGGCGCAGTGCTTCCAGTCCGGTCAGACATTGCATGTGCATGTCAAAGAGGGCCAGATGCACTTTTTCATGGGCCGCTCGTTCGAGTGCTTCTTCCCCGGATTCTGCTTCGATCAGGCGAAAGAATGGTTCGAAGATTTCGCAAAGAGTGCTACGAAAGGCGTCATCGTCGTCGGCGATTAACAACTGGTACTGCTCGACAATCATGAAGTTACACCGCAGAACTCGAAAATTTTCGCATCACATCTTGCCTCACCGAGACACTTGGCTTAACAGAATTAGATTAACGGGTCAATCGGAGTTCCTCTTACGATGGGGCTCGGGTGGCTCGGGCTGGGGGGCTCGAGAACTTGGGGGACTCGGCAGGCCACCAGGTTGCTGGACGACCGGGGGTTGCGGGGGCGATTGGCCCGTGTCGTCTAGTCGAGCTGAGACAGGCCATGCCTGCGGCGGGACTCATTCAGCCACAGGAACGCGCGGGGCTCCTTCTTCAGCAGCTTAATCAATTGGGACGGAGTACACCCCAGTTGTTCGGCCGAACCGTGGAGATGGCTGTTTCGAGCGTTGAGGACGTCCATGGCTTCCGCCAGAACCTTCGGAAAATCTTCGTGTTCTTCGTTGATTCCAATTCGTCCGCCGGCGCACCGTGACCGCCACAATTCCGTCGGTGCAGCTTCCGCCAGTGCATGGGTTCGGACGGCTAAAGCGAGATTCAGCCGCAGCCGTTTGACCGCATTGCGGTGATTATCGAACTGGCTTCGTCGTTCGGCCGCCTGGCCCTCAATTCCCGTCGGCCGATGTCGAATGACCACGGCGGATTCGGTCTTGTTCCGATGCTGTCCTCCCGGGCCTCGTCGCCGTTCGTGGCGGACATCGCAGTCCCGTAGCAGTGTTTCCACAGGAATCCGGGCTGGATGTTCCAGGTCGGGGGGATTGGTTTCGAGCATTCTCAGCCTTCTTCAGGAGTGTTCGATCTCGTTTCAATCAAATCGAAAATCTCTCTGGTTTCAATCTGGTCAGTGGGGGAGGTACGGCAACGAAATTCCGTGCAAATCTCACAGGGGAGTCGAGCGGCCCGGCGAACCGGCGCACAGCCGCCTTTTCTTTCGGGACGTACGACTTTATGCTCCCCTTCAACTCCGACACCCTTGAATGTGACAATGACCCGTGTGATGGCGACTTTCATCGTTGATGCAGGGGGGTGGCTGACTGGTCCTGCGAGTTGAGCAGTTCCCATTCCGGCTGTTATTCCTTTTATTATTCGAGCTTTTCTGGATATGACAACGACATCCACTCCGGCAGAATTCGTGCCTGCGACACAGGCGGAACTCGCTCGATTCATGGCCGAAAACGTGGCGGGACCTCGAAAAACAATCTGTCCCGTGGGGGGGCGGACGGCACTGCACTACGGAGCGGCGGCGACAGCGGATCTGAATGTCTCGCTCGCCGAACTGACCCGCGTGATCGACTACCCGGCCCGTGATATGACGATCACGGTTGAAGCCGGAATGCGGATTGATGAGCTCCAGTCGCGGCTGGCGGCCGAACGACAGCGGCTTCCGATCGATATCGCTCAGCCGACCCGGGCCACGCTCGGTGGTGCGATCGCGACGAATACCAGTGGCTCGCGCCGGTTTGGACATGGGACGTTTCGCGACTATGTCATCGGTATTTCGGCCGTGGACGCCGCGGGCCAACTTTTCAAAGCGGGAGGACGGGTCGTCAAAAACGTGGCGGGCTACGACATCTGCAAGTTGCTGGTCGGTTCGCGCGGCACGTTAGGGATTGTGACCCAGGTGACGCTGAAACTGCGTCCCATGCCCGAGACGACCGCCTTGGCCTGTTTCGGCTTCAAGTCATTTGAGCGGGTAGAGCTGGCTCTTCAGCGACTGCTGAAATCGGACGCCCGTCCGGTCGCCGTCGATGTGCTGAATCCTCCCGCCACACGGCTGATCAGTACAGCTGCTCGTACTTCTGCCCAGCATGCTCCCGTCACTCTGTGTCTGGGCGTTGAAGGGTCAAAGAAAGAAGTCGAATGGCAGCTTGAGACCCTTCATCGCGAACTGGCCGAGGGGGATGTCCCGTCGGAAGAGCGGATTCACGAACCGGACGCGGCGCGACTGTGGGAA
>NZ_DASWWZ010000390.1:0-4448 GCF_036405755.1 Schlesneria sp. | reverse complement strand
CCTCGAAGCGGCCTTTGAGTGGGCCGTGGGGCAGTCCGCGCCGGGGGATATCGTGCTACTTTCCCCGGGTTGCGCCAGCTATGACTGGTTCCGTAATTTCGCTGATCGGGGAGATCAGTTTACGGGGCTGGTCCGGCAGTTCGCCGTGCGAGCCGGGGCAATGATGTCGTGACTATGTTCGTCTCGATCAAAGTTCGTCTCGATCAAACACGGTCTGCGCGCCGTGCACGGGGATCGTGCCACGTCGCGTGACTGCCGTTTCAGTGTTCACGCGACGTGGCAATTGATCCGCTTGTGATCGAGCCGGTGTCGATCAGAGGAAGCGTTCCAGGCCTCGCTTTTCGACTTCCGCCAGCAGGATCTTGATGGCGTTTTCGTCCCGCTTATCTGCGACAAGCGTTGCGGTCGGGGTGTGAACGATGATCAGATCTGACACACCAATTGTCGCGATCAGGTGATCATTGTCTGTGCGCACGATGCAGCCTTTGGTATCGACGGCACAGGCGACTCCGTCGAGCGTATTTCCGTTCTGGTCGGCCCCGAGCAGACGGGGCAAGGCCTGCCAGCTTCCGACGTCATCCCATTGGAACGGCGCTTCGAGTACGCAGACCTGTCCGGCCGCTTTCTCGAGGACTGCGTAGTCGATTGAGATCGACGGCATCTGGGGGAATTCGGTTTCTAGAAGCTGGTGCAGTTCGTCGCTGCCGATTCCGGGCTGGATTCGTTCCAGGCAGGCAGCGATTTCCGGGGCAAATTCCTTGAGTGCATCCAGAATCGCCTGAGCACGCCAGACAAAGATGCCGCAGTTCCAGTAGTACTCGCTGGTCGCCATGAACTGAGCGGCCGTCAGAAGGTTGGGCTTCTCGTGGAAGCTCTTCACATGGAACGCCGGGGAAGTCGCGGTGAGACGTTCCCCGCGCTGGATGTATCCGAATCCCGTGGACGGATAGGTAGGCTCGATACCGAACAGGACGAGTGTGGAGGGATTTTGTTCAATCAGTTCCACGGCCTGCTGGACGGCTTGCTGGAATTTTTCGTTAGGGCTGATGACGTGGTCGGCGGGAGTCACCAGCATGATGGCATCCGGATCAGCAGCCAGCATTGCGATGGCTGCCAGGCCGATGCAGGGGGCGGTGTTACGGCCGCACGGTTCGACGAGAATCTGATTCGAGGGGACCTGTGGCAATTGCCGGGCGGTTTCCACCGCATGGGCGGCCCCGGTGACGATCCAGGTTCGCTCGGGTGAGATCACGGGTTGGCAGCGACCTGTGGCCTGCTGGATCAGCGTTTGATCTCCCGTCATCCGCAGGAACTGCTTGGGTAACTGTCGGCGGCTTTGGGGCCAGAATCGCGTGCCGGATCCTCCGGCCATGATCACTGCATGTAACATTTTCGTCGTTCCTGCAAAATGTGCTTGATTCAGCGGGCTGCTGCAGAGCATTTCATGGCCGGGTCGGTGAGGCTTCGAAATTCGAACGGATCGTATTTCGTTCTCGACATGTCAGCTGCGGGAAAACTGCACCGCAGGTTTCCTCTCGTGCCTGACTTGCTATATTCCGCCGTTGATTTTCGCCATCAAACTGAGGTCCAGTACCGAACCTCATCGCGCGGACATCATTAATACAGGAAGCATCAGATGTCAATTGACGTGAATCGCCGATGTGAGGCTGCCCGACAGGTGGTCAAAGCTGCAGTTCAAAGTGAAAAACTCACCCCTGCAACCGGGCAAAATCTCGATCGCTGGTTGACGGAATCTTACTATTCGGAATATCGAAGTCAGCTGCTCGAACTCGTCGAGCGTGAAGCATTCGACGTTCTCAATAACCTGTTCTGGGAGCGGATTCCGTTTGGCACGGGGGGACGTCGCGGTCCCATGAGCGAATTTGGATCGGCTACGATCAACGCTCGCACCATTGCCGAGTCTGCGAACGGACTGGCCGTCTATGTCAAGAAGAGCGCTCGACCTGAAGGGCAGGGCGCCCCCGGCGATGTTCCGCTGCGGGCCGTGATTGCTCGCGACACACGGCATCGGTCGACCGAGTTCGCACGGCTGACTGCCTCGATTCTTGCCGCGCATGGCATTCAGGTTTACTTCTTCCCGGAACCACGAGCCACACCTGAGCTGTCGTTTGCTGTGCGGCATCTGAAATGTGATACGGGAGTCATGATTTCGGCTTCCCACAATCCCCCTGCCGACAATGGCTTTAAAGCGTACTGGAGCACTGGAGGTCAGGTGCTTCCTCCCCACGATAAGGGGATCATCAATTGTGTCGATGCGACAGAAGAGATCCCTTCGATCGACTTTGATACGGCTGTGAAGGAAGGGAAGATTGTCATCCTTTCTCCTCAAAGTGGTCTCGATGTCGATCGGGACTACATCAACGCCGTGTGTGCGCTGAGTCTGTCGCAGGCGCGGCAGATTCGCATTCTGTATTCACCGATGCACGGTGTTGGCGAGTCATCGATCTACCGGTCGTTGATTCAGGCCGGTTTTACGAACATCGAACTGTACGAACCGCAGCGGGCACAGGACGGCAGTTTTCCTAACGTCCCCGACCATTTACCGAACCCAGAGCGTTCCCAGGCGCTTCAGCCCGCGATCGACTATGCAAAACAGCATGGGCATGCGCTGGTGATGGCGTCAGATCCTGACGCGGACCGCCTGGCTGTCGCCGTACGGACTGCGGGAGATCAGTTCGTCTGTCTCACCGGAAACCAACTGGGAGCCTTGCTCGCCGACTTTGTTCTGAGTAAGCGAGCAGCCAATGGAACATTGTCACCGAAGCATTATCTGGTTGAAACGCTGGTGACGACGCCGATGCTGGCGACGATTGGGGAATCCTACGGAGTTCGCGTCTTTCGCGATTTGCTCGTGGGCTTCAAGCACATTGCTGCCACGATCGATGAGAACGGGCCGGCTGAGTTCGTGTTTGCGGCCGAGGAATCCGTCGGCTATCTGGCCGGCGAGTACTGTCGTGATAAGGACGCCTGTGTCGCTGCGTTGTTCGGTGCGGAACTGGCAAGTGAACTCGAGGCGGCTGGAAAGACGCTGGTTGAGCGACTCGACGAACTGTACCAGAAGCATGGGTACTTCCATGAAACTCAGTTCGTTCAGGTCTGTCCGGGTGCCGAAGGGAGTGATCAGATCGCGCGGATGATGCAGGCGCTGCGGGAGCAGACACCCGCGACTCTGGGGCAGCTCGAGTTTCAATCGGTGCGCGACTACAAGCGACACGTGATCAAATCACTTCCCGCGAACACCCTCCTTTCCGAGTTGCCGCAGCCTTCGGGAGACTTACTGATTCTCGAAGGGAAGCTCGGTCACTGTCAGGTCTCGCTGGCGGGGCGACCTTCCGGGACAGAACCCAAGATCAAGTTCTATCTGTTCGCGAATACACCCGCCGACATGCCGCTGGTCGAAGCAAAGTCGACGGCTCAGCAGGCGCTGGTGCAATTGCAGGCCGCTCTGCAGGAATGGCTCGTGTCGAACTCGTAGTCCGGCGACCACGACCCAGTGACGTATCAGTGTTAAAGAGATAATGGAAAACGGGCACTGAGGTCCCAGGACCGCAGTGCCCGTTTGAATGACCCGCGAGTGTCAGTCGATGAACATCAGCTCGTTCAAACCGAACAGCGACTGGATGTAGACTGGCCAACGTCCTGATTCCGGAACGGGGGAATTCTCGGCGGGGCGAAGAAAGTTCTCGCCGATGCGGATTTCTTCATCGCTCGGTTTGCGCTGAAACAGTTGTTCGTAGCAGGCGACGATCCTGTCTCGCGTTGTCCCTGCGGGGTGACCTTCGTGCAGCTTCGCGCTGAGCTTCACCGCTTGCGTCTCGATGAATTCACTGTTCAGGACGAAGAGCTGCTGCAGTGGGGTCGTCGTGGCGTCGCGCGAGGGACTGTGCGAGGTCGGAGGAGGGAAGTCATACAGCCGCAGCATATCATGTTGTTCATCCCGGCCGACTTTCCCATAGAGCGTCCGTCGGCGGTTTGTTGGCAGGTCCAGTTCGACGGCAGGGCCGCCCAGGGTGTTGTCGAGATTATCCGCGACCGCCAGGATTTCGTCTCGCCACGGTTCGATGTCCAGCCTTCGACGGCTCATTCTCGCCAGGAGCTGGTTCTCGGGGTCAAGCTGGACGGACAGCGCGATCGCCTCTGCCCCCTGGGGGTTACTCCGAGCTTCGCTGGCCTGGCGGTAGGTGGTGGAGGTGATCATCGTTCGATGCAGACGCTTCATCGACCAGTTACGCGAAGAAGGTGGAGTGACATCGCTGGCGAGATGAGTTGCTAACCATTCCAGAAGTTCCGGGTGCGAAGGGCGTTCTCCCTGCGTGCCAAAGTCGCTGGGGGTCTTAACGATCCCACGTCCGAAGTGGTGTGCCCAGAGACGGTTTGTGATGACGCGAGCCGTCAGTGCCTGTGATTCGTGAAACAATGCTTCGGCG
>NZ_DASWWZ010000389.1:0-4130 GCF_036405755.1 Schlesneria sp. | reverse complement strand
TGGTTGAGACGGGCGTTCTGAGTTCCAGTACTGATGGTGGTAACTCAGTCCCTGGGCAGACCAGTTCCCATTCGAACGTTTCGAATATTAGCCTGCTGGACGGACTCGTGCAGGTGACGGCTGTTTCATCAACGGCAATTGCGCAGTTCAACACGACCACGGGTATTGGTTCCTTTTCTGGTGACTCCGTGATCACTGGACTGACCATCGGTGGAAATGCCGTCACACTCACGGGCCCCAATCAGACTGTGTCGATCGAACTACTCGGCGTGACGATCGCTTCGCTCACCATTAACGAGCAGATCTCCAGCATCAGTCCCGATGGTCAGAACGTCAGCATGACCGTCAATGCTCTTCACCTGCAGGTTCTGGGCATTCCCGGAGTCCTTTCTGTCGCTGATGTCATCATCGGTCAATCCAAAGCCGGTGTCATTCAGCACGTTCCCGAACCAAGCAGTTTCGCCATGGTTCTGGGTGCATTTGCTGTCGGTGGCGGATGGAAATTCGCCCGTCGCAAGAAAGCAGACAGCACCGACGCGGAAGCCACCGTGTAACCCTTCGCGGTTCTGATCGCACCTGATCGACACACAAGAATGCCCGTACTTTGCTTGACAGCCAGGTACGGGCGTTTTGTTTTTTATCGAGGTAGAAAAGGGCTCCCGAAGCGAAGGCCCAACACTTTCAACAACCCTGTACATCGAACGCTCCTGTCACTCTCCGGATCCCGCACGACTTCTTCCCCGGTCGCCCCTGCTTCGATTACAATCCTGCGGCCCTCTCTCCGTTGCGGCTGCAAAGTCAGATCCCAGGAGTGAGGTTCCCGACAAACCTGTTCTCACCTCAGATTCGGTGTGGCGGAGACCGCTCCAGAAGGCCTCTGATTCTAACCCATTTCCCCATCAAGCGGCTCTCCCTCTGTGTGCATGATGCCTGTTCGACGGATCGCTCTCATCTTCGAATTCAACACGTTGAATGGGGGCGAGAGATCGATGCTGGCGGCACTGGACTGGTTGAAGACTCATCGGCCGGATCTCGAATTCCATGCACTCGGCCCATCAACGGGTCGCCTGGCTGAAGCACTGCGAAGTCGCTTCATCCCGCTGCATCACTGGTCGGTCCGCGATCCGGCAGGGAACCGGCTGACTGCGGATCGAATCTTGTCAGAACTCCTAAACGGACTTGGCAAAATCAAGCCCGATCTCGTCCATGCCAACTCTCTCTCCATGAGCCGCCTGCTGGGCCCCCTCCGCAGTCGGCTTGAGGTTCCGACGACGGGCCACCTGCGCGACATTATCAAACTGAGCAGGGGGGCGATTGACGATCTGAATCTCAACGACCGACTCATCGCCGTCTCGCATGCGACACGAAACTTTCATGTCCAGCAGGGACTCCGAGAACAACTCGTCAACGTTGTTCACAACGGGATTGACTGTGGATCGGAAACGAAAGTGAGGGAGAAACGCTGGCTGCTGGACGAACTTCAGCTCTCTCCCGCAGAGCAGTCCCGGTGTGAAGAACGGATACGACAGAACACCCTCCGTTGCTCGATGCCGCCCACCCCCGACGCGCGCATCCTGTCGACCGAACCACTCCTGATTACCTGTATTGGACAGATTGGATTAAGAAAGGGATTGGACGTCCTCGCTGCTGCGGCGCTTCGTATCATCCAGAAGAGACCGGACGTTCATTTCCTGATGATCGGAGAACGAACATCGCAAAAAGCCGAAAGCGTTCAATTCGAAAATTTGCTGCGGCAACGGATCGCCGAGGATGGGGTCAGTTCCCACTTCCACTGGCTCGGCCACCGCGATGATGTCCCCCGCATTCTTCGTGCAGTCGATCTCCTGGTGCATCCTGCCAATCAGGAACCGTTCGGCAGGGTCCTGCTGGAAGCGTCTGCAGCGGGGTTACCGATCGTCGCCACCGATGTCGGCGGCACTTCCGAGATCGTACTTGACGGTCAGACCGGGGTTCTTGTGCCACCACGTGATCCGGTCGCCCTTGCTGAAGCGGTCGCATCGATCTTGTCGAATCCCAGCGAAGCACAGCGGATGGGAGCAGCCGCGAGAGAGCGTACGGCGCAATTGTTTTCGAGTGCGTCGTCAGCTCAACATCTCGCGCAGATCTGGGACAGTGTACTCAGAATGACTCGTGGCGACCAAAACGCGTGAATTTGGCAGAAATTGCCGATTCTCAAATATCGTCTTGGTCTTTTCAGGTGCAATCTCTACCCCTCTTCTCCAAGCGGAACGGCCATGTTCAGCGGTCGTTCAAGTCTGTCCTCGCGTTCCGTCGATAGCGACAGTGCAGTCCAGGAACGACTTACGGCTTCTCACGGAATGAGAGTCCGCTTCTTCGTTCAGGACCGGCAGCAGCAGAGTCGGGTGTCTCACTGGAGGAACAGTGTAACTGGCTCACTGGCAGTGAATTGGGTTCCCCGGAAAACCAGTTTTCAGCCGTTCTGAAACTGAACATGTCCACCGCAGGAGTACTTTCCATTCGCCCTCATGCGACGAGTTGCGAAGCAGTGCACGATGCTCCCGTCGAGCATCGAACGCAGCCCGCATCGTATGCATGTTCGGATGGCCTGCTTCGACGCTGGATCTCGGTTTTCACCGCTCAAGTATTCGGATTACGGAGTTCCGTCATGGACGGCCGACTCGCAGTGTTGGGGTTTCTGGTCACTTTGATGTGGCCGGCTACGGGTTGGTCAGATCCTTTGCCCAAACCGACGCATACCAGCAAGACTCGCTTCCGCATCCCCTTCAAGATTGACTCCGCCACTCTCAATAAGATCGACGCACGTGAAATACAGTTACACGTCTCTCCCAACCAGGGGCAGACATGGGAACTGGCACAAGTCCTTCCTCCCAGCGGCGGAAAGTTTGAACACACCTGCTCGGCCGAAGGAGAGTACTGGTTCGCCGTAAAAACCGTTGATGGCCAAAACCAGCTCCATCCTCCGCGCGGAACCTACGAAACGGGACTGATCGTTGTCGTCGACACGACCAACCCCGTACTCGAACTGTCACTCCAGCAAATCGCCGCTGGAAAGGTTCAACTGCGCTGGCGTGCCAGCGACACCCACCTGGATATTAACTCGCTGCGCATCGAATACCTCACTCAGGAATCGAGCGACTGGGTGCCGCTTGATCTGGCACCTCGAGCGCGGGGCGAAACGGCCTGGGTCGTCGGCAAAACGGGAGTTGTCTCCGTTCGCGGCAGCATCGCCGACTTCGCCGGAAATGTGGCGAACGCGCGCACCCAGACCGATGTGGATGCCGCCAATCATCCTGCCACCAAAGCGCGCCCCGTTCCCCAGGGGAAGATTGCCACCAGCCCGCCCAACAACGAGCTCGCCAAGACCTTAAGCGACGAGGAGGATCTCGTTCTTGCCAGCCCTCCGTCCGCTCCTGTCGAGCAGGAAGTGGCTTCAAACCACGACGACCTGATCCCGCCATCACCGACCTCAGCCGAGCCCCCGCAGGGTTATGGTTTCAGCCGGCCACGAATGAAGGCGGTCTCGGCCCGTCCTCGAGAGCCTCTTCCTCGTTCAGCACCGTCGAACCAGGGGCCGTTTACTCCGGCAAAGTTGGGTGCCACCAACGCAACTGCGACCACGCCCATGTTCGTCTCACGAACCACCACAACAGATCCGTCTGAGAAACGGGCAGAACCGACGTCTCAAATCCATCGGCATGTGAATTCACGTCGCTTCCAGTTGGGATACAAACTGGAAGACGTCGGCCCCTCCGGAATCGACGCGATCGAACTGTTTATCACGGATGATAACGGCAAAACCTGGTGGAACTATGGCGAGGACCCCGACCTCCAAAGCCCCTTTGACGTCGAGGTTCCCGAAGATCGGGAATACGGTTTCGCCATTCGTGCCAGAAGCAAGGCAGGTCTGGCGATTGAACCGCCTGCTCCGGACGAGCCTCCCACGATTGTCGTGGGCATTGACCGCACTCCCCCTCGGGTTGAACTGTTGCCTGCGCAACAGGGGCACGCAGACAAGGCGAATCAGTTACTGCTGAAGTGGCAGATCGTCGAAGAACACCCGGCTGAGAAACCGGTCTCCATTTACTACGCCGCCAATCGCACCGGCCCGTGGGAACTCATCAGCGGAT
>NZ_DASWWZ010000388.1:0-6931 GCF_036405755.1 Schlesneria sp. | reverse complement strand
CTCGAGCTGATTGACCGCGACGTCTTGTTCCGGCTGCGGCCGGGGTAGGACGAGAAGGACCTCATGAAGGAGGAACAAGGCGATCATCAGGGCCGCAAGTGTGCCGCTCGCTGGCGCCAGACCCCACCGGTCGGCGATCATTCCCGTGATTCCGGGAACGACGGCGCCGCCGGACATCGCGCAACCGACCTGAAGTCCGACTGCGGCGGTTGCCAGTTCCTGTCCGAGCCGACTCGGGGTCCTGGTCATCAGGCAAGGAAAAACCGGGGCGAATCCCAGTCCTACCAGACCAAGGCCAAACAGCGATGCCTCGATCGGGAAGAGGGAGCCCGCGAACAGGACTCCTCCGAATGACGCCCCGAGAAGGGAATAGCGTACCAGGCGATCACAGCCCACCGTCTCGACGATATTTCCCACGAGCAACCGACCGCAGAGCAGCCCTGACCAATACAGGGCGACTGCGGCACTTGCCCCCACCGAAGAGACACCTCGGTGCTCTGTCAGGATGGTGTAGGTCCACTGGCTGACTGCCACTTCCAGCCCTGTGTAAAGGAAGAATGCCAGTATCTGCAGACGAACAATCCGATGTCCAAGGGCCGCCGTGAGACTGATGCTCGAGTCGGACGAGGATGCTGCGGAGGTAACACCTTTCCATTGTGTCACGCCAAGGCGAAAGATCAGTGACAGCGTTAACAACAGCAACGCGATCCAGAAGTAGCCCTGCCGGTAGGTTTGACCACGTGCAAAGACGGACGCCATCACAAGCGGACCTGAGATGACCCCCGCGCAATAGAACGCATGCAGCCACAGGACGTGTCGAGCCGGAAGATGTTGTGCGGCATAGCCATTGAGTCCTGAGTCGATCGCTCCGGAGCCCAGGCCGTGCAGGCAACTGCACAGCAGCACGACGCTCCACCAGGGAGAGCAGGCAAATCCCAGCATGGCCAGCCCGACCATGGCCGTGCTCGCACTCAGAATCCACCCGATCTGCCAGGAACGGCCGAATCGCGCATATGTAAAACTGCTCGCGAGATAACCCAGGCCAGAGACCACCAGCAGCAGTCCGAGAGCTGGCTGCCGAAGTTGATAAGTGTCACGGATTGACGGCCACGCGACGCCAATGGCTGCGTCCGGCAATCCCAGACTGATGAATCCCAGGAACGCCAGAAGAACGAGGGACGCCGAAGGGGTCCCCGTGCGAGTCGTTTCGTGCGTCGACGCGTTTGGCACTCACCCATCCTCTGACTCAGGGATCTCGACGGTGTGCTGACATTCTGCAAATTCGTTAGTGAACTCACTGCCGGTGCAATCCACACGACAATCCTGGTTTCTTGCAAGGACCATTGAAGTACTGTTTTTGACGGCTCTGACCGTCTCTGTACAAGTTCGATGGACCTATGGAAATCCTCTCATTTTGCCTGACGCCAAACTCCCGCAAGGGGCGGGTCATCGCTTCAGAATGCTTAATTTCACTGACTGCCAGAATCGTTAATTTGCATTCAGTCAATTACGACCTAGGTTTCGGCAGCGTGGTGGCTCTGAAGAAGTCATCGGCTTCTCTGAGCGACAGTCTGATTCCGTTTGTCCAATTTCGAGATGGTGGCATGCGTCGCTGCTTTTGGAATGCCGCTCGAAATACCGTTCAGGTCTCCTATGAACTCGTTCCCCGTCCAGCTTGTTGCCTGGCTTATCGCTACGGCATGGTGCGCCGTTCTGGCGGTCGTCATTAAGGCCAACCGTAATCGGCACAAGATTTTAAGGCCGCTTCCTCCGGGAACGACTCAGGCAAATCCGCAACGACTCAGTGTCATCGTTCCGGCCCGCAATGAACAGGACTGCGTTGAAGTCTGCATTCGATCACTGTTGAGGCAGGACTATCCGGACCTGGAAGTGATCGCAGTCAATGACCGCAGTACGGATCAAACGGCGACGATTCTCGATCGACTGTCCCGTGAATTTCCCGATCAGGTGCGTGTCTTACACATCGAATCACTGCCGGAAGGCTGGTTCGGCAAACCTCACGCACTGGATCGTGCGATGGCACTCGCGACGGGAAAATTGCTGCTGTTCACGGATTCGGATTGTGAGTTTCTCGCACCATCGGCACTGCGAACCGCCGTCAGCGAATTTGAGAGCCGGGGACTGAACTTCTTCACGATCGGGGCCTGCTACACGATGCCTTCGCTGAGGGAACAGCTTGTTGTCCCGGCCTGCTCGGAAGTCGTTCTGCAATGGTTGCGCCCTGAACGGGTTGAGGATCCTGACTGGCCCGATACCTTCGCCAACGGCGCGTTTATTCTGACAGACCGTGCCGCGTTTGAGCGACTGGGGGGCTGGTCTACCGTACGGACAAAGGTGAGTGAAGATTTCGAACTGGCCCGTGCCTATAAACGAGCCGGCTACCGAACGGGGCTCGCCCAGGCTTTGAAATTCTACAATACACGCTCTTATGGAAGCATGCGGGAGTCATGGGATGGCTGGAGCCGGATCCTGGCCGGGGCGCTGACGATTCGGCAGTTGATGACCACGGTGCTGCGGATGTCGATTATGACCTATCTCCCGCTTTGCGCCGTGATTCTCGGGGCGGTACACGTGGTCCGTACGGGTGACTTGAGCTACTTTGCCCGGGGAGCGATGCCGGCGTTTCTGTGGGCGTATCTGTGTCGAACCGGTCTGGATTTCACCGTCTATCGTTTAATTGGTGCACCGGTGTCTGTGGCGATACTGGCTCCCGTGGGCCGGGCATTTGCGATTGCCGCGTCACTGCGGGCAGCGCTGGCACGAGCGGGAATTGTCAGAACTTACTGGCGCGGTGCGGCCTTTACAGCCAACCGGCTGGTCACACCGCAGTCGCCTTCGGTTGCAGCGGCTGCCCCAAACCGAGAGATTCGAGCAGAATCGGCTGTCGCCCCGCACGCAGCAGTCTCTTAACGGTGCGCTCGATCTGAGGCAGGAAGCCACGGTCCAAGTCAAGGGGATGAAGCACGACGCAGGGACAGGCCTGACGACGAAACCGGTATTGGAGTTGTCCGTACCGGTAGCCGAGGCGGCAGAGAAAACGAATCGGCGAGACGTCCCAAATCCAGGAAGAAAGAGGGAGTTGCTGGCCGTCCGACGTAATAACACGTTTGTACCCGACGGTGTAGTGCATTCCGAACCGTGCGAGTCGTTCCGGGGTCGCCAGACCAATGTTGTAAGTCGGTGCGATGAAACCTCGCGCGGGTTCACCGAACCAGCGGGTCAGAATCTTCTGTCCTTCTGCCAGTCGCCAGTCCGTTTCGGCGTCGTCCAGCCCATTCATCTCGTCCTTGCCATCGGCAATGCGTGAGACCCAGCCGCTTCCCTTGCGACGAAAATGCTCAAACCCGTGCAGCTGGATGTTGCCGTATTCTGCTTTCACGCGTTCCAGGAATGGCCGGTCTTTTTCTGTCAGTTCCTCCCCATCCCAGCAGGGCACCACGGCGGCTGACATTTGATTTCCGATCAGCGGCGCCAGCGTGGAAGTGAATTGAGCCACGTGCCGCTCGTAAATCGGGGCCACATCGTGCAGCATCACGCAAAAGACGCGAGAATAGTCGAGAGTGATTGGTTCGCTCATCATTCCTGCCAGATCGCGGGATGAATTGTCGGTCGTTGACCCGATGACGCCGACGGTGCCGTTGGATTCCCTCTGAATTCGACTGGGGCGGGCTGGCGATTGAGTCGCTACCGAAAAGAATCCGACGAGACACAGAAATAGAGGACCGCAGACTGTACCTTTGATAAGGAGGGAGCATCTGCTGCAGCAGGTCCATCGAGATCGACCACCCCATCCGTCGCATCCCTGCAACGGATTCATAGCGGGATCGGAAGGCGAGGCAACGTGACTCCCGGATCGCGGTCGGTCCGGGCGCCGCAGGGGCGAAATTCCAGGGCGATACGGACAACAGCAGGTCAGAAATTTGGGTCAGGGGATTGGATGACCCGCAAAAACGAACTTTTTCGGGGTATCGGAGGTATTATTGCTAGAGCGATCTTCTTGAGGGAGTCGCGCTGGCCCGGGGCTGCGGATGGAGCCTCCACTGAGCCAGTGTTCGGTGGGGAGAGACGGCGGAGAATTGCTTCAGCGGAATCGGTTGAAACGAGTGCAGCAATTGAATGGACCTATGCGACGGAGTAGATTGGACTTTGGTGAACGGGGAAGAGGAAGCGGGACTTTTCTTCCAGATTGCTGACTTCGCGACGAGATACGTCAATACAGGAGCTGCTCGTGAGCACAAATGCATCACAGCCTGAAGTTTTTGAAATGCAGGTCGAGAGCACTCGGATTCCTCGTTCGCTGCTGCTGGCGTGTCTCATCAGTCTGGCTCTGCATGTCGCTTTTCTGGGAACTTTGGGGCTGATTAAGCTCGCTCAAAAAGTTGACCTGATGTCGACCATCACCACCGTCATGGATCAGGAAGACGACGATCCTCTGCAGCATAAATTCGATACTGCGATGAGCGAACAAGTCGGGAACGAAGGGGATGCCAACACCTTCTCGGCATCGCAAGAGGCCTCGACGGTCCTGTCAAAAGATGCCCAGGTTGAAATTGAAAAGACAGTCGATTCCAACTTCACCGTCGCCACACCTGTGGTGGACGAACTTCCGCAACCCGCCAAGTCGGACGTGCTGGCGGCAGTGGCTACCTCAGGCGCGACCGAACATGTGGGGGGAGTTGAAGGGGCGATCGACCGTCTCTCGTGGGAGATTGCGAACTCCCTGCGCGAAAAGAAAACGCTGGTAGTGTGGCTGTTCGACGTTTCTCCATCCCTGTCTGGGCGGCGAGCCCAGATCGCGGACCGTGTCGAGAATGTTTATAAGCAATTGACCCAGCTTGATGTCGGAGCGGATACGGCGCTCCGCAGCGCTGTGGCGATCTTCGACGAGAAGTGTACGATCGTGACGGAGAAGCCAGTCGATGATCCCGCTGAACTCGTCAAAGTTGTCCGGAAGATCAAGTCAGAGACGAACTCTTCGGGGATCGAGAATACCTTTTCTGCCGTGAATCAGGTTGCAAACAGATACAAGTCGCAGAGCGACAAGCACAACCGCGTCATGCTCATCGTCGTGACGGATGAGGCGGGTTCCGATTCGGCTCAACTGGAACAGGCGATCGCGAACTGCAGCAAGTACCAGATGCGGTGCTACTGCGTCGGGGATTCCGCCCCGTTCGGCCGGGAAACTGTCGAAACTCAGTTCGAGCTGGAAACGGGTGAAATGGTGATCGGGGTGATGCAGAAAGGCCCTGAATCGTTCTTCCCGGAGCTGGTCCGACTGGGGTTCTGGGGTGCCAACAGTTATGACCTCGATGACATGTCTTCGGGTTTTGGTCCGTACGGTCTGACACGACTCTGTGCGGAAACAAATGGGCTCTATTTCATTGCGGATAACGGACGCGGCCAGCACCGATTCGATCCCGCTGTCATGCGAAACTATGCACCGGACTATCGTCCAATCCCGATGCTCGAACAGGATCTTCGCAAAAACAAGGCGAAATCGTCTCTGGTGGAGGCGTGCGCCGCCGTCGTTAGTGAGACGCAACGCCGCAAGGTACTCAGCATTTCGATGCCGCGGCTCGACTTCAAGTCTGACAACGATACGGTGCTGCGTCAGGAACTGACCGAAGCTCAGAAGCCGATCGCGGATCTGGACTTAAGTCTGGACACCTTGTTGCGCGTGCTTGAGCAGGGTGAAAAGGATCGAGCAAAGATCAAGGAAGCACGCTGGAAGGCGAGCTACGATCTGGCGATGGGCCGCACGCTGGCTCTTCGAGTCCGTGCATTTGGCTATAACACCATGCTGGCGGAAATGAAGTCGAATCCCAAACGATTCGAGACCCCGGGCAGTAATAAATGGAACTTAGTTCCGTCAAAAGAAATTACATCCGGAGCAGCCACAAAGAAGATGGCCGCGAAAGCCAACGAGTACCTGAGTCAGGTGATCGACGATCATCCCGGGACACCGTGGGCACTGCTCGCCGAACGGGAAAAGAGCGTGCCGATGGGATGGGAGTGGAAAGAATCTCATTATGACCCTAATCCCGTCATGACCGCCGGCAATCAGAAGGCGGGTCCGAAATTTATCGAAGTCACCGATCCCGTGACCAAGAAAAAGACGAAAAAAGAAGCTCCTCCTGAACCTGTCCGTCGCGACATCTAAGAGCTCCGGTTAGCTCAGGGGAACTCCTGTTGGCAGACTGCTGCAGTCGGAATCCGAGTGATCTACTCATGTTCGAGAGTCCAGATATGAACTCCCACACCCCGACAGACGGACATCCCGAAACCGAAGGTCGACCTGCGTCTCGAAATTTCCCTTCCAGCGTACTTTCTGGTCTGGCGGTTTCATTTTTTATTCACGCTGCCGCTCTCGTGGCATTGTCGTTCATTGTCTTCAAAGGTCCGATGGACCAGTTGCAGATGATTGTGGATTCTGTTTTCACGGATGAACGGGCTCAAGAAGAATTTAACGAAGACGTAGAACAGTCGACCGAAGCGGCTGAAACCGTGAATTACGTTGCGGGGGCGATGGCGACGAGCGGACTGGCAACGGGGGGGAGCGGAGGACCTGTTGTCGCGCAGCAGAAGCTCGAGGAAGCGTCGAGCCTGCAGGAACCGACCGTCAAAGTCAACGTGGGTAACATCAGCCTCCCGGGCCTCAATATTATCTCGGACGATTTGGGGTCGGGGCAGGTGACCGGCGATATCGGACGGGTCGTGGAAGGCTACGGCGCGGCGCTCGGCCAGATGACCCAGGAACTCGTTCGGCTGATGCGAGAACAAAAGCTGCTGGTTGTTTGGCTTTTCGATGAATCTGAAAGTATGACCGACGATCAGAAAGAGATCCGCGAACGCTTCTACAAAGTCTATGACGAACTGGGAATCGTGCAGAAGTCGGATGCCAAGCTGAAAA
>NZ_DASWWZ010000387.1:0-6545 GCF_036405755.1 Schlesneria sp. | reverse complement strand
CGAAGAGTGAGACTGGCGAACAGAGAATTGAAGTCTCTCAGACAGCGGCTGCTGCTCTACGGCGTCGGTAGGTGCGGATGGCGAAGCCGGCTCCCCCAAGTCCCAGCAGTGCGAACGTCGATGGCTCAGGCGCGTGGTGGATAACGGCCTCGCCAGCGACTTGATTAGAACCTGCTGCCGTACCGAACTGGAAAATGACGTCGCTGATTTTGCTTCCCTCTGTGATGCCCTTGATCAGAATATCAAAGGTCGCCGACCCGAGAACCATGGGTGTATGCTGAACAATCGAAGGATTTGCGTTGCTGTACTTGCCCCCCAGTGCCGGATCGAAATTGCCTTTGCTGTCCGCACCAATGATCAGACGGTTCGGCTTTCCACCCGTAAGGGTCGTCAAGTCGACAGTGGACCCGCTGAGGGTTGCATCCCAGCGGTTCAGTGGATCCGTCACACCGGCGGTGTAAGCCCCTCCGGAACTGATGTTGGTGATCAGCCCGCTTCCCGTGGTCGTAAGTGCACCCGACCCGGTCGCGCCACTGACCTTAAAGCTGATGGCACTCAACGTTTGAGCGTCCGCTTTCGGATTCGCGAACAGATTTGTCAGTGTCAGCTGAAGACTGCCGTTGCTGAGCGTGAAAAAGGCTTCAGCGTCGACGGAACCATCCTTTGTGGTTGATCCAGCCGGAGTGATGTATTGAATCTGTCCTGCCTGGACAGTGGCCGCGGTGCTCAGCACCATTAGAAATGTCAGGCTTCGTGCAAACTTCAGAGTCATCATTGGAATCATGTAACCAGTCCCTCTACGCAGACAAAGATTTGCGAGCGGCCCATCGCAACTCGCTGATGTGGGGTGTCGAAGCCGACAGCGCAGAATTCGCCTGTCGAATTTTTTCAGGTCCAAAGGAGCGTGCAGCGGCGATCACGCGTGGCAAATTCGCCCGCTGAGTTCGCATCGCCAGAAGTGAGTGACAAAAACACCGAGACCGAAGCCGAACTGGCCTCCCGATCTGAGATGTTCAAAAGAGGGTTCGAATCGGAATCAATGGGACCGCATCTGATCGGTCGAGAACGATGAAAGCCCTGCGTTCCCGGCGAAAAGGGACTACGCCGAATCGTTGGACTGGATCCGTATCCTGAGCGTCCTGGCAGAAGTTGTGAAATTCTGCCATGCAACTCGTCGAAGCTTTAAGGTTGTAGACCTGCCCCAGAGACTGGCCAGTCAAAAATCTGAACAAATTCCAAAAAAATTGAACATGGGCATTGAGGCATCCAAAAAGCCGAAAACCCTCTGTTTTCCAGCTCCCTTACCGAAGAATTCAACAACGACGCTACGCATGACGGCCGTGACATTCGCCTGAAGTAGTGAACAGATTCTCGATGCGAGCCCTGTGGTGGAAAAGCGATTCTTAGGTTCTGAGCAAACTTTGAGTACGACTTCTTCTCGAACGACCCAGTTGCACCCGGGGATCGAAAGGGCCGGATCGCTAAGACGCTTGATCTGGAAGGAGCGGCCCACAAATCCCCTCCCCGCCGAGCAGGTTTCGGGGGGTCAGGTGGCCGGGACGTCGGTGTGGGACGACTGATTTGCGAAAAAAACGACGACTGGCTATTTGAGCAACAAGAGCGCTCTGAGCACCGGCTAACGGCCAGTTTCACGTTATATAGAGAGACAGAAACATGTGCTCCACGTCGAAGGGGTCGCCGTACGAGTTCCTCGATCGACAAGCGATCTGCCCCTTTTTGGCAAGATTTTCCAGGGAATCCGAACTCCGAGGGAAGTTCTTGTGTCGGACTCCTTCCTCGATTTTCCTTCACGTCTTAAACTGAAGTTCTTCGCGGGAAAATGCTTACCGTTGGAAAAGCAATTTCGGACCTAAGTCGTCAATCTCCCGTCCGAACCCCTCGTCCCACCCGGCTGAGGCGGGGAGCAATCGCCCAAACACGCACCATCCGCCCCCAGTGGTCCGGTGTCTGAGACCATCGACAACCATGAACGAAATTGCCGCCCAAATCGAAGCTTCCCTTTCGAAGACCATGCTGGTTGACCGGCACCGCCTGCGCCAGCAGTGGCGACGGTTACAGAGCCAGCATCCTCCGGCAAAGGGAAGCTCAGCGTCTCCTTCACCGAAGGAAGGGGGCGGCAAGCGGCTGGAAAAATTCCAGGAAGACCTGGCCAGATCATGCCAGCGTTACGAACAGCGTCTGCGCGGCGTTCCTGAACTGTCGTTCGACGACGCACTGCCGGTGGTCCAGCGGAAGGACGAAATTGCCGCCGCCATTCGGGATCATCAGGTGGTCGTCGTCTGCGGAGAGACCGGCTCTGGGAAGTCGACGCAACTTCCCAAGATTTGCCTGGAACTCGGTCGTGGTGTCGCCGGAATGATCGGGCACACGCAACCCCGACGAATCGCCGCCCGGTCTGTCGCCACTCGAGTGGCAGAAGAGTTGTCGGTGTCTGTCGGGCGCGAAGTCGGTTTCAAGGTCCGC
This sequence comes from Schlesneria sp., assembly GCF_036405755.1. NCBI lineage: Bacteria > Pseudomonadati > Planctomycetota > Planctomycetia > Planctomycetales > Planctomycetaceae > Schlesneria > Schlesneria sp. The sequence goes on along the minus strand of NZ_DASWWZ010000387.1, from coordinate 4,061 downwards.
TTTGCCGACGCAACGTCGTCACAGACCTACATCAAGTTAATGACCGACGGAATCCTGCTTGCCGAAACGCAAAGCCGCCCATTCCTCGACGACTACGACACAATTATCGTCGATGAAGCGCACGAGCGGTCGCTGAACATCGATTTTCTGCTGGGAAACCTGCATCGCCTCGTCGCCCGGCGGCGCGAGCTGAAAGTCATTATTACTTCCGCCACAATCGATGCCGAGCGATTTGCCGATCACTTCCGCCCCATCGCTGGAAAGGTGCCCGTACTGGAGGTTTCGGGACGGACTTACCCGGTCGAAATGATTTATCGTCCCCCGACAGTGGACCAGAATGGAGATGAACCGGACTGGCCCAAGGCCGTGGCGGACGCTGTCAGCGAAGTCTGCTCACGCGGCCCCGGTGACGTCCTGCTGTTTATGCCAACCGAACGGGAAATTCACGAAGCGGCCAAAGCGCTGCGTGGTCGCACCTTCGGCGGCAGCAAACCAGACATTCTGCCGCTCTATGCCCGACTTTCCGCGGCCGAGCAACAACGTGTCTTTCAGACGGCCTCCAATCGCCGAATCGTGATTGCCACCAACGTGGCAGAATCGTCGCTGACTGTCCCTGGTATTCGCTATGTCGTCGACACAGGGACCGCGCGAATCAGCCGCTATTCGCCCAAGTCCAAACTGCAACGGCTGCCTGTCGAACCAGTCTCCCGGGCTTCCGCCGATCAGCGGGCTGGTCGCTGCGGTCGCGTCGGTCCCGGCGTCTGCATTCGACTCTACTCTGAAGAAGACTACCAGAGCCGGGAACGGTACACGCCTCCCGAAATCCTGCGATCCAATCTGGCCAACGTGATCCTGCAAACCAAGACGCTGGGGCTGGGAGAGATTGAAGAATTCCCGTTTCTGGAGCCCCCCAAGACAGAGTCGATCAAGGACGGTTATAAGACACTGTTCGAACTCGGTGCAGTCACCGAAGACCACAAGTTGACGGAAATTGGTCGCAAGCTTGCGCGGTTGCCGGTCGATCCCCGCATCGCGCGGATTATCTGGGCCGCACACGAAGAAAATTGTCTGGGCGATGCCCTGATTATCGCGTCAGCGCTCGAAGTGCAGGACCCTCGTGAACGTCCACTCGAAAAGCAAAAGCAGGCAGACGAATCGCATCAACGATTTGCGGACGAAGATTCCGATTTCCTGAGTGATCTGAAGTTGTGGGACTTCTATCACAAGCTGAAAGGAGAGTTGTCAAAGGGCCAACTGCACAAAGCCTGTCACCAGAATTTTCTGTCGTGGACGCGGATGCGCGAGTGGATTGACGTGCACGCCGAACTGGTCCAGATCGTCAGGGAATCGATGGCGAGTGAAACGCGAGGGCGGGAATCGCGACCCGCGGCGAATCATACGAACGAATCTTCCAGCAAGCAGCATGGCGCTCGTGCCGCCACAGCAGGATCTCCCCCATTCACAAAACGGGCCAAACAACCGGAATCCAGTGCGACGACGCAGAAGGTCGACACCCTTTTCGCACGACGCCACGACGTCGGTGCCATTCATCGAGCACTTCTGACGGGCTACTTGTCCAGCATCGCGTTCAAGACGGAGAGTGGTGAATACCTTGCGGCCGGGGGGATGAAGGCCTACCTCTGGCCCGGTTCCGGACTGGCCGCGAAGAAACCGAAGTGGATTGTCGCCGCAGAACTGGTCGAAACGACGCGGCGATTTCTGAGAACGGTGGCCAAGATTGATCCCGCCTGGATCGAACCACTGGCGGAACACCTGATCGATCGATCGTATAGCGAGCCGCATTGGGATCCAGATTCACTGGCCGTCATGGCCTACGAAAAGGTGACGCTCTTCGGACTGGTCCTGGTCCCCCGTCGACGAATCCGATACAGCCGGATCGAACCGGTGAAATCCCGCGAGCTGTTCATTCAACATGCGCTTGTCTACGGAGAATGGCCGGAAGATGACTCCGATTCCGAGCCATCTCAACGACGTGACTACTCGAATTATCAGTCGCGGAATCCCGATCGCACGAACTCGCAACGGGGTGCTGGAAAGCAAGCCCCCTCTCAAGGGACTGGCGGAAGCGAAACAACCGCCTCACGGGGTTCTCGAGCGGCGGTTGTTCCCGCTGCCGAGGGATCAACCGGGCAGTCAGTCACGACACGATTCACGGCGCCCCCCGCATTTTTGATTCACAATCGGAAGCTCGTAAAGCAACTGGAAGACCTGCAGACACGCGTCAGACGAGGAAGTCTGCTGAAAGCCGAACAGGCTCAGTTCGATTTCTACGATTCACGTCTTCCTGCTGATGTGAATGACGGACACCGGCTTGTGCAATGGCTCCGCTCGGCAGCGCCGTCCGACCAGAAGCGATTGCTCATGGCGGATGCGGATCTACTGGAAGCTGATGCCATCGTCGCCACCAAGGAATCGTACCCCGATACGATCCAGATGAAGAATCTGTCGCTTCCGCTAACGTATCGACTCGACCCGAGTGCGCCTGATGACGGCGTCACCATCACCGTTCCCCAGGAGGGTCTCAATCAACTTGACGGCGAGCGACTTGGATGGCTCGTACCGGGCCTGATCGAGGACAAGATCGTCGCTCTGATTCGGACACTACCCAAGGAACTTCGCCGGGACCTGGTGCCGATTCCCGAAGTCGCAGCAGAAGTCGCCAAAGTAGTCTTGTTCGGGGAGAAATCGCTCGAAGCAGCGATCGTCGAGGGGATTGAGCTTGTAACCGGAATCGAAATTCCCGTCACCGCCTTCGACGAGTCCAAACTGCCCGACCACTTGAGAATGCTGATCCGCGTCACAGATGCAGAAGGTCGCACACTCGCGGCAGGACGAGACCTGACCGCCTTACGGAAAGAGTTCGGAGCGATCGCGTCCGTGAGTTTCTCGGCATCCGACGATCCTCGCTGGATCCGGGACGGTATCAAGACCTGGGACTGCGGTACTCTCCCCCCAGTCATCGATGTCATGCGCCGCGGTGTCGCACTCAAGGGGTATCCAACCCTGATGGACAAGGAAGATTCCGCCTCCCTCCGATTGCTCGACACACTGGAAAAATCGCAGCATGAAATGCGGTTCGGTGTCCGGCGGCTCATCGTACTGACGGTGTTTCGAGAGTTGAAACAACAGATCGACCACCTGCCGTCACTGCAGAATTGGGCACTGTCGGCCAAGTCGTTCCCCCCTCCGTTCCCGTTTCGAACTCAGGTGCAGGAACTGCTCGCCGATCGGGCATTCCTGGCGTCCGACAAATTTCCTCGCAGTGACGCTGAGTTTCGGGAGTGTCTGCGAATTGGTCGGACCCGCATGCCTGCTGCGGTAACCGAGATTACGGGATTTCTCACCTCCCTTTTTCAGGCTTATGCAGAAGTCCGTCGGATCTGGGAAAAGACCGCTCATCCACAGTGGCAGACAACCCGGCTGGATGTGCATTCGCAACTGGCTCAGCTCTTTTCACCCGGTTTTCTGGTCCGGACACCCTGGCCGTGGCTGGTGCAGTTTCCACGGTATACGAGAGGAATTTCGTTGCGACTTCAGAAGCTGACCAGCGGTGGCGCAGCGCGAGATCAGCAATTGCAGCAGCAGATTGTCCTGCGGTGGCGGAGAGGGATCGAACGACTGAAACTTCACGCGGACCAGCATATTTACGACCCGGAACTGGAGAGTTATCGCTGGATGAGCGAAGAATTGCGAGTCGCGCTGTTTGCCCAGGAACTGGGAACCAGCATCTCCGTTTCCGAAAAGAAGCTGGATAAGCAATGGGAGAAAGTGAAGCAGTAATCAAACCGTCGTGCAGGATCGTGCTTCAACCTCCTCATGAGGTCACTGGAACTTCTGTTCGCACAGGAATACCACCGCGACTTAACTTCTGCCCGATTTGAAAATTTCCGGGGAGAAGATGTGAATTGGACGAGTCCGGTAGTAACGATTATCGCGATGTTTTAGCCCATTCGCCCGGATTACGCAGAGTTGATAGCAGGTAAGTCCTCTGCAAATTCACTGAATGGTGCCGTCGCGACCGCAGTCAGCTGCATTCCAGT
>NZ_DASWWZ010000386.1:0-7193 GCF_036405755.1 Schlesneria sp. | reverse complement strand
TGATGCCGCGTTCGTCACTGCAGAAGTTCGCAACCGATCACGCAATATTCCGCTCGCACTGCTTTATGGATTAGGACTGATCACAACAGTCTACGTCCTCGTGAACATGGCGTACTTACAGGCGCTGGGGTTCGAAGGACTGAGAAATTCTCAAAAGCCTGCTGCAGATGCGCTCGCGGCAGCACTGGGAGCCAACGCGGGCCGTGCCATGAGTCTGCTGGTCATGATATCGGCGCTGGGTGGATTGAATGGATTGATTCTCGCTGTCTCACGCGTGCACGCGGTCGTTGGGGCCGATCATGCGTTGTTTTCACTCCTGGGACGCTGGTCGGCTCGCACAAACGCACCAGTCTGGTCACTTCTGGCGCAAGGCATCGTGACGGTCATCATGATCCTCGCCGTGGGGACTCATCAGGGGCGTTCAATAATCGATGCTGTTCTGACGAAACTTCACCTGCAACCCGTGCCGTGGGATTCGTACTATGGAGGATTCGATACGCTGTTTGCCGCATCAGCCCCGATCTTCTGGCTCTTCTTTCTCAGCACCGGAATAGCCTATTTCATTCTGAGACGGATTGACCGGGACAGGTCTCGCCCCTTTACTGCGCCGTTGTTTCCTCTATGCCCGTTACTGTTTTGTGCGACATGCGTATTTGGACTCTACTCCGCCGCCACTTATGCGGGACCACTGCTCTCCCTGATCGCAGTTCCGTTTCTTGCGGGGATTCCGCTCTATTTTCTCAGTTGCGGGCTCAGTTGGCTTACCAGACCGAAGGCCTAAGTTCGAAGACGCCGGACGGACGAAAGAGGAGCCCGCGTTCTCGCCAGGCTTCCGTTGATACCGTTCTGAGAATTTCGAGCCGGTACACATTGTCAGGCGACACTAATGGTAAAGCTCTGACACCGGACGTCCCGTTGCGAGCGGAATTGGCCGTCCGGTCGGATCGTTGTAGTGTCCGGCAGGGTCGATTCCCAGTGAGGAAAAAATGGTCGCGGCAACATCGCCGGGGGACACAGGGGACGATTCGGGATAGGCTCCGATTCGATCAGATGCCCCGATGACGTGCCCTTTACCCACTCCGGCCCCGGCCAGCATGATTGAGTAAACTGCGGCCCAGTGCTTGCGACCTGGCGAACTTCCTTTGAAATTGGGCTCCACCGCGACTCGGGGTGCTCGCCCAAACTCGCCCATGCAAACGACCAGAGTCGTGTCGAGTAATCCACGGGTTTGCAGATCCTCAAGCAAGGCTGAGACAGAAAAATCGAACCGGGGAAGCAGATGAGCTTTCATTGAGTCGAAAATGTCATTGTGCGTGTCCCAGCCATAAGCGTCAGTGACGCCGAATTCATTATCCTGACCTCGAATACTCTCGTTGAGGAACACCGTAATCAACGGCACTTCTGCCTCGACCAGACGCCGAGCCAGCAGGCAGGCCTGGCCCGACCGAAAACGACCGTAACGGTTTCGCACCGCTTCAGGCTCTTGTGTCAGATCAAATGCAAGCCGACATTTCGGGTTTGCCAGCAGCGTGTAGGCCTGGCGGTAAAGCTCGCTCATCGCTCTGGTCGAACGATGATTCTCCAGTTGATCGCGAGCCCGATCGATCGTGGCCAGCAGCGAGCTTCTGGCAGATTGCCGGATCGTTGGAAGCTTGGGAAGTGGTTCCAATCCGTTCAAAATCGCAGAGGGGGCCGTGACATCACCCACCATGAGCGGTTCGTAGGTCCGCCCGAGAAATCCACCATCCTGACCGGGGGAAGGAAGATCAGGAATCAGAACGGGCCCATTCAGATCAATGGCCGAATACGGGAATTGGGAAGTGGGACGAACTCGGTGAAGGATCGCCCCCAGGGAAGGAGCGTCCTCAGGTCGGGGAGGAAAGTTCGAAGACTTTTGCGGGTGAAACTGACCGGTCAACGACAGATAAATGGCGGAACCGTGGTCGAGGTCATCATGCGACATCGACCGGATGATTGTGTACTGATCCGCGAGTCGAGCCATTCGCGGCAGATATTCACAAAGCCGAACGCCGGAGACCGAGGTCGCTATGGAGGAAAACTCGCCTCGGATCTGCTCAGGTGCGTCCGGTTTGGGATCCCAGGTCTCAAGCTGACTCTGTCCTCCACTCGCATAGAGCACGACGACCGACTTGGCTCGCCCAAACCCGTCGGGGCGGGATAGTACACGGGCCGAGTCAGCGGAGAAAGCGGATTGCTGACTCAGTGACGATGCGACTCCGCATCCGAGCCCCGCAAGACCTCCGATTCGCAACCATTCACGCCGATCGATCCGCAGGCCCGCCCGATCATCGGCGACAAACCGAAGCGACATCAATTTGTCTCCTCATCAAAACTTGCTCAGCCGAAGACTTCATCGATGACTTCACCCTCGTTAACCGTCGGACGTTCCGGCCTCCCCTGTAGCCGATAGATCACCTCTGTGTGATCCAGTCCTAATGCTGCCAGAATTGTGGCGTGAAGACTATGCACGTGGACGGGACGTGAAACAGCGTGCATTCCGAAATCGTCCGTCGCTCCGATAATCTGTCCCCCTTTGACCCCTCCCCCTGCCAGCCACATTGTGAAGCCATAGGGGTTATGATCACGTCCATCCCCCTTTTCACTCATCGGCGTCCGCCCGAATTCTCCTCCCCACACGACCAGGGTTTCTTCGAGAAGTCCGCGCTGCTTGAGGTCTTGAAGAAGTGCGGCAATCGGTTGATCTGTCGCGCCGCAAAGTTCGGTATGGTTCTGCTCGATCTTCGCATGAGCGTCCCACCGACTGCCCGAACCCGAATAGACCTGAACGAAGCGGACGCCCCGTTCGATCAGCCGTCTTGCCAGTAGACAGTTCTTGCCGAAGGCTTGTGTCCGCTTCTGATTGAGTCCATAGGCCTCGTGGGTGGCTTGGGACTCTTCGGCGAGATTCACCGCTTCCGGGGCATGGGCCTGCATCTGAAAGGCAAGTTCATAGGAAGCAATGCGAGCCTCGAGCTCACTATCACCTGGGCGACGAGCCAGATGGTCTCTGTTGATCTGATTGATGTAATCGAGTTTCCGTCGTTGGCGAAGGTCGCTGATCTCTGCGGGAGAACTCAGATGCAGGATGGGGTGGTCGCCAGGCAGGAACTTGGTCCCCTGGTGCCCTGCGGACATAAATCCTGCTCCCCACACCCGGTTTCCTCCGGGGGGTTCTCGGTCGCCGTCCAGAAGCACAACATACCCCGGGAGATTGCGATTCTCGGAACCCAATCCATAGTGGACCCAGGCCCCCAGACTCGGACGCCCGCCGAGAATACTGCCGGTGTTCATCTGAGTCACGCCCCCCACGTGATTCAATGCGTCCGAAGTACAGGACCGAATCACGCAGATATCGTCCATCCATTCACCGACGCGGGGATACCAGTCAGAAACCGGCAGGCCGCTTTGTCCGCAATTTTTCCAGGTTCTTTTGGAGGCGAGCAGACCGTTCTCGGTGACCCCCATGGGAGTGATCACGCGTTTAATCGAAGGGGGCAGAGGCTTTCCCGCATACTCATTCACGAGGGGCTTCGGATCAAACGTATCGAGATGACTTGGCCCCCCGTCCATAAACAGGAAAATCACGTTCCGTGCGGTTCCTGCTTTGTGAGGCAAAAGGAGCGGTGATGCAGGGGCCCCGAGAAGGTTCTGTTCCTCCGCAAACATCCCGGCCAGCGCTATCGCACCAAAGCCTGCTCCCGCTCGACTTAATACGTCTCGTCGGGACAAGAGGTGCTGCCGATGCAGACTGTCGATTTGGGACATAGTCGATTCCGGTGGGCAACAGGAACAGCGAATCAGAATTCGGGTCGGTCAAATCCAACTGCATGATACCGCAGAGCCCACACGCTGCCAGCCAACTTTGACACCGGCAATGGTGTCCAGAGTCATTTCGTCCCGAGTTCCTGCAATCGTGCTGCAATCATCATCTGAAAGACGAAGCAAATCAGCCCGATCAGCACCCAGACGGTCATCGTCGCTGGAAGCTTACCCCAGAAATCGTTCGTGACTTGTTGACTGAAAATGAACACCACTTGCCAGATTGGGCAACAGAAGGAAATCGGTCCCATCAGGAAAAAGGCGAGGGGAAGCGACCCCCATTTCACGAAGAGGCTCAGCAGCGCGACGAGATGCAGAAAAACCAGGACAATCATGATACCCCCCCAGAAGGCGGGCTCGGCCAGCAAGTTCCCCAAATCGCGAGGCTGAAAGTCAGGCAACAGGAGCGTTGCGGCGACGAGACAAATTGCGGCCGGAGCCAATCCGATGATGCACCCCGCCACTTTTGAGTAGGCAATGTAGGGGATGGATCGAGGCAACATCAGCAACGATGACATTGTCTGCAGGCGAATCTCGTCATGGAACACGCGCGATGCCAAGATGCTCGCTTCAAGAATCAGTGCGCCAAGCATGATCGAGAAGTACACTGAAGGAAATTCTGCCAAACTCAGTCCCAGCCAGTTTCCCGGAGACTGCGAAATGGCTGCGATCAGAATCAGTAAGCCCACATATGCCATGAACTTCACAATCAGGTGCGAAGTCCCGCCGCCGATAAAATGAAAATCCTTCCAACTGAGTGGATTTATCCAGGCACGCCCGGCACTGAGAAACCGGACTCGCGATGTCGATTTCAATACGGCACCGCGTGAGTCACCGCTCGCATCCGCGTTTTGCACACAGGGCCCGAACAATAACCAGGCCAGGCCGAAAAAGAAAATGCCCGCAACGACGTTCGAGATGACCTGCTTTGTCAGGATCGGCTGATCAAAACCTGTCTGCAGGACGGAATTGATCTCAAAAAACACGCTCGAACTCTGCAGCCATTCGAGCGTCGTGAGGATCGCCGATTTCCACCATTCCGATTTCGTCCAGCCACTCGCGAGCAGGTCCCGTAGTCCCAAGGATGCAATTCCTGGAACGACGGCATAGAGAATCATCAACAACGTGGTCGCTCCGGCTGCACTGCCCCCGCGTTTGAAGCAGACCGAGCAGACCAAAGCCACATTCGCAAGAAGAACCGTGTACGCCATCATGTCCACGTACGCGGCAAAAAGCTGGTGCGTCGTCACCCCCCCCAGCGTGACCGCCAGCAACATAAATGGAAACTGCACGACCAGCAGCAGCAGGACCTGAATCAGTCGGCTGGTCGATTTGCCGAGCAATATGCCGATATGGTTCAATCCAGCCATTTGCAGCAAACCGATGGTCTCTTCTTCCTTTTCTTCTGTGATTGCAGACGAGAAGAAGCCAATTCCTGCGCAGGTGATAAAGAACAAATTCAGCCACGCAATATTTTCAAAGAACCTTAGTCCGGGTGCCCCCAGAACAAAGCTCTGAATTCCGGCGATCAACAGGGACAGATAAATAAAGCCAACAAAGGCGAGTCGGAACAGATGATTTCGAAACTGCCGCGCATCCTGCCTTAAAGCTCGAGTCAGCAGCGCCACTACGCCATAGTACATAGAACGACTCGGGTAAAATGAATGATCCGGTTCAACACGATGGGACGAATTCAGGAGTCGGCAGGTCAAACTGGCATGAGCGGGGTTTCACGTTGGATCCACGATGACGAAGGAACGGCATAAGCCACGATCGCTCCTGGACGCCGAGTTGGGAAATCGAGCAGCACCAAACCGCTAAAACGCGTTGCGCAATCCAGAGAACAGAGCGCGAGAGGTGTCTCGCCTTTCACCACGAGCTATTTAACCCCTTTTGTAGTCAAATCCATAAACGCATCGTTGAGATGCCGTTTGTCTTCTGTAAACGCAGTAATCGGGGCCCCCAGGTCCAGGATTCCCCGTAGCAGACTGTTGCGGTCGGTCACCGTCCAGTCGTAAGCAACGCGATAATCAGGTCGTCCCTCCACCTGGTCAACACTGATAATCCCGGGCAGTCCCATGATCCGCTCGGCGATTCCCTCGACTTCAGAATCCAGCGTGACACGCCAGGTCGGATACTCGTTGGACGAAGTCTGCAAGCCGCTCATCGAACCGCTGTACATCACCTTGCCCTTGTCGATGATCGTCACAGAGTCACACAGCTCGGCCAACTCGGGCAGAATGTGAGAGCTGATGAAGATCGTTTTTCCCATCGACCTCAGTGCCTTCAGGATTTCCATGAGTTCGATGCGGGCACGTGGATCGAGTCCGGAAGCTGGTTCGTCGAGCAACAACAGTTCCGGGTCATTGACCAATACGCGTGCCAGGCTTGTCCGCTGCTGCATCCCCCGAGACAGGCCACTGATCAGATCGTTCTTTCGCTTTTCCATATCGGTCAAGGCGAGAACTTCATCAATGACCTGCGTCCGCTGAGCAAAGGGTAAACCGTAGGCAGCAGCGAAGAAATCGAGATACTCGTACACGGTCATCTGCCGGTACGTACTGAAGTGATCCGGCATGAACCCGATTTTACGACGGACCAGTTTCTGTTCATCGACGACGTCGTGCCCGAAGACTTTCACAATTCCGAACTGCGGCCGGAGCAGGGTGCAGATGATCTTCAGCGACGTCGTCTTTCCGGCACCGTTGGGCCCGACAAATCCATGCAGCGACTGCGGCATCACTTTGAAGCTGACATGGTCTAGAGCACGTCGTCCTTTGTAAGAGTGGACGACATCATCGACTTCAATGACCGGACGCGTTGCACTGCCGTTCGTCGAATTGCTCATGTGAGGGGCTTTCGGCGTTGTCGTGAGTGAGACTGATAAGAACTCAGCTGAAGAATTTGAAGATTATTCTGATACGGGACCGACGGCTGGAATGACACTTTCCTCGGTAGCCGTCAGGTCGATGCAGTAGAGGACCCAACCTTCCTGCTTTCCGAGCAGTGGATTTTGAATGCCGAATTCCGGCGGAATTCGGGCATAGAGAAAGACTCGAACGAGACCGGGTGGAAGTCGATACTGTTCTGCGTCGGAAGTACGGCTGACACTCATGCTGCGAGAGAGAAGTAGATCGAACATCTGCGTGTAGCGTACGCTCACAGGTGTTTGATCCCCATATTCATATCCGTAATTAAATCCATAGGGATACTGAGTCTGCTTTTCCTGAACCCGCAGCATCCCGACGACGTTCCCTGTCTCAGCCGACATCACCAGTTTACCGTCGTCCCATTTCAGCAGGTAAAACGAATTGCCGATCAGGGCATACTGCTTTTGTACGTCTTCCGGTTTG
>NZ_DASWWZ010000385.1:0-36767 GCF_036405755.1 Schlesneria sp. | reverse complement strand
GTCCCACCAGGACGGTCTGACCACTGTCATGCCAACAAGCCAGAATCTGTGGGCCGGATAACTTGCCGCGTAGAGTGAACAACAGAGGTCCGGCACGACTTCGCACGGAGAGGGGAGGGGGGCTGAGCCTGACACCGATGTCAACATTCAGCAGGAACAAAGCCTTACTGATGGACCCAATCGGGCGGCCAAACGGCCTGACGCAATTGCAGGCCTATGGAAATAAAAAAGTGGCTGGGGCCGGGATCGAACCGGCGACACCAGGATTTTCAGTCCTGTGCTCTACCAACTGAGCTACCCAGCCGACCATAAGCTCGGTGACGAGCATGTCATGGGGGACGAGGATCATACCCATTTGATTCAGTTTCGCAACTGATCCGGGACGCTCAACTTTCTGAAGTTCGTCAAAATTGGTTCCTGAGCCTGTTTCAGCGGAATATTTTGCCGGATCCGATTTTTGGTAACCCGAAATTCGCTCAAATGAGAGAACCTGCGCGGGATAGCGGACACTGCGGCAGCAGGCTCGACTTGTCTGGACTGAAGTTCTGGCCGATACAAACGGTACGGAATTGTCACATTTTCAGCGAGTTGTCTGGCATGAGTTTTCATCAGCAAATCATTACGCGTCGGACCATGATCGCCAGTTCTCTGGCTGTCTGGTGTTGCGGCTGTCGTCATGCACCGATTACCGGACGTGGTCAACTGCTCGCGATCCCCGAAACGCAGGAAGTTTCCATGGGACTCTCGGCCTATGAAGAGGTCGTGAAGAAAGAGAGCCTGTCGACGAATCAGCACTACATCGACATGGTCAATCGAGTGGGCCATCGGATTGCGCAGATTTCTGACCGTTCTGATTACGAATGGGAATTCAAAGTTCTCGCCACGCCCGAGCAGAATGCCTTCTGCCTGCCCGGGGGGAAGGTGGCGATTCACGAAGGAATCCTGCCGATCTGCGAGAACGAAGCCGGACTGGCGGTCGTGATGTCGCACGAGATTGGACATGCACTCGCTCGACATGGCGGCGAACGGATGACACAAAATTACGTCGTCCAGGGGGGGCAGATGCTGCTTTCCTACGCCACAAAGAATCAGGACGAAAAACGCCAGCAGATGATCCAGCAGGCCTACGGCGTCGGGACCCAATATGGCGCGGTGCTCCCCTTCAGCCGCAAGCAGGAACTGGAAGCAGACCACATCGGCGTGATGCTGATGTCGAAAGCGGGTTACGACCCCTCCGAAGCTCCTCAGTTCTGGTCCAGGTTCGCCGCCAGCCACAAAGGCCAGCAGCCATCAGAGTTTATGTCGACGCACCCCAGTGACGAACGACGTGAGCAGGCGCTGGTCAAGCTGCTTCCTGAGGCACGGGAGCTTTACGCGGGTGCAGGGGAAAAGATCGGGATCGGCGAGTCGATCGCCGTGACAAAGATGGCAGCGCATCAGGAAGATGCCGAACTGAAGTCATTACCCGTTTCCGGTGCGTCCGCATCCAAGTCGCTGACCCCTGCGAATGATGATTGGCGCTAGAAAGGGCTTCGAGGCACCTGTGAAGGGGCCGGAGCTGTTCCCTTGCGGAATCGGTAAAATCTTTGTGGATCGCCAAAACGGACGCCACGTGCGAGAATCCTTCCACGTTCACTCCCTGATATAATGGCCACGGGAGTGTCTTCCAGGGGGAGTCGTGGATCATGGAACCGCAGTGGATCTGGCCATTTGAGCTGCTCGATAAGCTTGGCGAAGGGGGCATGGGTGTTGTCTACCGTGCGCGCTACGTCGGCAACAATCGACAAGTTGCCGTGAAGCTCATTCCCAACGATATCACGGCAAACGCGACCGTTTTTGCCCGGTTCGAACGCGAACTGGATGTTTTGAAGCAGCTTTCGCACCCCAACATCGTGCATTGCTTCGGCGGGAGTTGTGAGAGCAAACAACGATTCTACGCAATGGAATACGTTCCCGGCGGGACGCTTTCCGACTATCTGCTCGAGAAGGGGGCTCTCGGCTGGGAAAACGCCGTCGATTATGCCATTCAGATGTGCGATGCGCTGCAGTATGCCCATGAAAAAGGGGTGACGCACCGCGACGTGAAGCCGGCGAACTTCCTGATGACGAAATCAGGGCAATTGAAGCTGAGTGACTTTGGACTGGCCTCGATTGTTTCTCAGGGACGGCTGACGGCGTCGGGGCGCACGGTGGGGACAATTCTCTATATGTCTCCTGAGCAGATTCGGGGGGGGCCGGTCACAAATCGGGTTGATCTGTATGGTCTGGGCTGCGTGATCTTTGAGATGCTTTCGGGCCGAACACCCTATAGCGGAGAGACCGCGGCCGAGGTGATGCAGCGGCATCTGAAGGACCCTGTCCCCCACGTGGCGGCGATCGTGCTGAACTGCCCGTTGGAACTCGATCAACTGGTGTGTGAACTGCTTGCGAAGGATCCGGCTCAGCGGCCTGCCACGGCGGCAGAAGTGAATCGTCGCCTGCACGAGATTCTGCTTCCCGGCCGTAAGATGGTTGCCGTCGAACCGAGCCTGTTTGGCTCTGGTAAGCAGCCCCCGGTCAAGATGATCAAGGCGAAGTCCTCACCCGCGTCATCGAAACGGGCGGTCGCTCCCGAAGCGACGGTCTCGAGTCGGATTCCCTGGGGAATTGCGGGTGTCGCTTCGCTGATGTGCCTGTTTCTGGCTTATGGCTGGATGCAATCCGCTCGGCAATTGCGACAGGCGGAACAAAACTGGGTGTCACTGCTGGATCACGGTGAACCGGGTGTGCGGGTGGTCGCCGCCAGTTCATTGGCCAAGTTTCCCTCGCTTAGTCCTGATACGATCTCCAGACTGAGTGACTGTGCGTCGTTACCTCATATCGATCTGCAGCTTGCGTCGCTGCGAACCCTGTCCGCTCACGCCTCGCAGTCACGCTCACTCGCCGCAGAACTGCTGCGGATTCAGAAATCGGACGAAAGTTCGGCCGTTCGGGCGGAAGCGGCAACCGTGCTGACGGCCATTCAGCAGTCAAGCCGGCCGTTCTCTTACTTCTTTTTTGCCCTTGAGGGGATCATCGTGCTGTCGCTCATCGGGGCCGGATTTGGGGGCTGGTGGATCTGGAACAAATTTAAAGCCTTCGCCAATTAGCTTGAGAAACTGGTCTCGTGACTGGCCCGTGTGAGGTAAACTGTTCTGAGTCCTTCACCGCGAAAAAACGTCATTTGGTCGCTTCAACTGCGGCAGTGACTGTAAGAGAAACGACGAGTTTGGGAAGTGGTACCTTCAGCCTGAAATCGGGATTCCTGTCTGGCACGTGAGAATTTTTACCGATAATTCTGTGACGTCCGTATTGAATTGTTGACCAACTCCCTGAGCGTCACAAGAATACTTTTTGTGGCATTTTCGAGGTATTCCTGCCAGAGCGCGCGGATCATGGCGACATCACAAGCTGTTGAATCCTTCTGGCTCCAACTCACCAAAAGCCGACTGCTCACCCCTCAAGAAGTGAAGGCTGTCGCTGATGAACTTGCGGGCGAAGGGGTCGATACGGACGCTCTTGCCGCGAAGAAACTGGTCCAGCGTGGTCTGATTACCCGTTATCAGGCGGATCGACTTCTCGAGGGGCGTTCCCGCGGTTTCTTCTTTGATGACTATAAACTGCTGGATCTTCTCGGGATCGGCGGGATGGGCTGGGTTTATCGCGCCCAGAGCGTCAGTACCGGTCAGACGTTCGCACTGAAGGTCCTGCTGGACCAGTTGAAGCAGGATCGAGGGCTGCTGGCGCGTTTTGAACAGGAAGTCCGTGCGGGGCAGCGGTTCAAGCACGAGAACATCGTGCGGACATACGAATCAGGCAACGCGGGTGGCTTGCCCTACATGATCATGGAGTTTGTGGAAGGCCCCAGTCTGCTGGAACTGCTGCGAATGCGCGAACGGAGTCGGCTTCCCTGGCAGCAGGCCTGCGACATCGCACGACAAGCCGCCAACGGACTGCATCATGTCCACCGGGCCGGTTTCGTTCATCGGGACATCAAACCCCAGAATCTTCTGGTTGACCACAACGGACTGACCAAAATCCTCGACTTCGGTCTCTCGATGAAAAAGGATGGCGAGGACGGGGACGAGTTCTCGATGGCGATGATTTTCGGGCACGAATGCGTCGGGACGGCGGCTTATACCTCGCCAGAGCAGGCACTCGACAGTCTGACCGCGGATGCTCGATCCGATATCTATAGTCTGGGCTGCACATTGTTTGCGTCGCTGACGGGGGATACCCCCTTTCCTTACTCGCGGACATCGGAAGTCCTGAAAGGGCACCAGTCGGTGATCCCTCGCCACGTCAGCGATATGGTGCCTGCCATCCCCCGGGAGGTGGGTGATCTCGTTGCGAAAATGCTGGCCAAGAATCCCGCGGACCGTTTCGCTTCGGCGGCCGAGGTCGCCCATGCTTTGGCGCCGTTCTCCAAGACGTTACCGGTGGAATTCAATTTCAGCCGAATCCTGGCAGAGCGAAATCGGGGGGCGGAAGAAAAGCTGGCCGAACTCCAGAAGCGGCAGCGATCAGCCTCGGGGGCGGCAAGTTCCACAGCCAAGCTGACGGCGGGAAGTTCGGTTGCCAGTTCGACAACAGCCGCATTGCCGCAGGAGGCGAATCCCTCGGCCCCGGCGGGACCGTCCGTGATTCGTCGGGGTGGATTTCGGTTTGAAAAACCCCCTTCCATCACGATGAAGCAAAAGATCGAAAGCGTGGCTCATTCCGACGCCAGTTCGATGAAAGCCATCAATTCCGGCATGGTCCTCCAGCCGTTCACCGGGGGGGCAGCGATTCCACTCGTGAAGGACCCCTTCGTGATTGGGCGTCGCGGGGACTGTGATCTGCAAATTCAGGATAACGCGGTCTCAGGAAGACACTGCGAGTTGCGATTTGACGGAACCGCCTGGACCCTGATTGATCTGAACAGTCGCAACGGAACCCGCGTGAATGGGGCACTAATCCAGGAACACCGGCTGAAACTGGGTGACAAGATCATCGTAGGGCCGTCGCTGGCTCTGCGATATACTCATCCCGCGAAGGAATCGGCAGCACGCTGGGCAACCCGCGTCCGTGTCGGATTGCTGGTTGTGCTGGGGCTGGCGGGACTTGCGGGGCTTGTCGCTGCGGGTCTCTGGATGTGGGGTGGCCGGGGCTGACGAACCGGTGCCGCTGTCCCAACGGGCGGCTCGACGAACTTTGGCCGGCGGGGACGTTTTAAAAAACCTGCGGGAACTCCCGGCAATCGTGGCTCGTCGAAGGGGGGAGTTGGCACGCTCTCCTTTTGGAAACCAGACTTTGCCTGTGGAAACGCCCCGTTGTGGGGGCAGGCCGTCAGGTTAACGTCTCACCGGTCGACTTGTTTCCAAATGCGAGGTGAATTGTGGGCAATCGCCGAACAATCGGCTTGTCCGTCGTGTCACTTTGAGGCTATTCTGACCCGCCAAACGTCGGGTACCATGTGACGCCGGAAAGACCGCTGCGTCTGCGACATGGATTAACAGGGATCGATGGGTTGTGGGGACTTGAATGTCAGTCTCAGTGGATGGGTTCCTGCAGCACCTGAGCGACAGTGGGATTCTGTCGCCAGAAGAACTCCTGGAACTCGAAGCACAGATTCCCTCGACCAAGCGATCGCACGACGCGCTGGCTCTGGCACGCGAACTCGTTCGGCTGAAAAAGCTGACGCCGTTCCAGGCGAACCGTTTGTATGCCGAAAACCCCGCCCCGTTGATTCTCGGGAATTATGTCCTGCTCGAGAAAATCGGTTCCGGTGGCATGGGAAAAGTCTACAAGGCCCAGCATCGCCGGATGAAGCGAATTGTGGCGGTGAAAGTTCTGTCTCAAACAGCCCTTCAGAGTTCGAACGTCGTCAAGCGATTCCTGCGTGAGGCGGAAGCGGCCGCGAAACTGAGTCACCCGAATATCGTCGCTGCGTTCGACGCGGACGAGATCGACGGGATCCCGTTTCTGGCCATGGAATTTGTCGAAGGTGAAGACCTGGCCGCCTGCGTCAAGTCGTCGGGGGCGATGACGATTGAACGGGCACTGGACTGCGTGCTGCAAGTGGCCAGGGGGCTGGAGCATGCACACCATCAGGGAATTGTCCATCGCGATATCAAGCCGGCCAACCTGTTACTCGACGCTCACGGAATTGTCAAAATCCTGGACATGGGTTTGGCCCGGTTTCACGATTCCAGCGATTCAGCGATGCCTGTCGCGGAGACCGCCGGCATTACTCAGGCTGGTAGTCTTGTCGGGACGGTGGATTTCATGTCGCCCGAACAGGCGATCGATTCCCGCAGCGCTGACCATACTTCTGATATTTATAGTCTGGGTGCGACACTGTACTACCTGCTGACTGGCAAGCCGATGTATGAAGCGGCCACGCTGATGGCCAGACTGCTGGAACATCGCGATGCCCCGATTCCGTCGATTCGCGCGGTCCGTGGCGACGTTCCTGCTCAGATTGATGTCATCTTCTGCCGTATGGTGGCCAAGAAGAAACAGGATCGATACCCGACAATGACGGACCTGATCACTGATCTGTTGAACTGGCAGAATGTCGCTTCGTCAGAGGGGAGTTCCTCCAGTGAGGATTTGACGGTCCCTTCCAATGTTCTCAACCTGATTTTCGGCGACGATTGAGAGGCGAATACCGACCGGTGAATAAAGTAAGCCACCTCCCGCAGCAAGCGGGTGGAAGCGGTTCGGTGCATGAGTTCGCCCCCGACGGGGGGACTTGGCTCTTGATGTCGGGCAGTTCGATGAGTCTACATGTCGGATTCGGCGGCCGACGAAAACTCGCAGGCACGCAGTAGAACAACCGAGCCGGCAACCAGCAGGGTGGTAAAAAGGATCAGGATACCGACGTGCTGCCACGGGGGCTCACTGCCGATTAATGTCTGCATCGCGGGGGAATCCCGTCGGGCGAGCGAGACCTGACACCATTCGGCGGCGAGGGAGCGCAGACGATACTGGACGGTGAATTTATTAATCACCGCGGGAACGAAGCTGATAATCAGTTCAAAAATCAGGGTGTAGGCCACGGCAAGGACCATCGCGCGACGGGGCATCACAACGCCGAGAAGGAGATAAATGGCTGCATAGGCCGGGGCGGAAAGCAGGATCAGTCGGACCATCGTCCACCAGACTTGAAGCGCCTGCTCCGCCTGGGCGAACTGACACAGTAGGACTGAGACTGTGAGGCCGAGAATGGCGGGGGGAATGACCCAAGTCACAGATGCGAGGTATTTCCCTAAGAGAACAGCCGTTCCGCCGTGAGGACGTACCGCCAGATAGACCCAGCTCCGTCGTTCCAGTTCCGCTGAAACGGCAGGAGTCGCCCAGAGGAGCGTTCCCAGCATCGCCACGAGCATGGGAACAAGAGCAAACAGCAGCCAGACGCAAAGTTCCACCCACATGTCATCCGAAACGCCTGGAACGTCTGCGTCTCTTTCCACGGTGAAGACGACCAGTCCGACGATGAACACCGGAAACAGGGCCAGTACCCACCACCAGAGCATTCGCTGCCACGTAAAGGCCCGCTTCCATTCGAACAGAAACACTGCACCGACGTTGCCCATTAGAGTTCACCCCGGTGCATCTTCATGAGAGAGTTAAACAAAGACTGCAGGGAATCATCCGCCGACCGCATTTCCAACACCTGCAGGCCCCATGCATCAAGCCAGCGCGGCAGGTTCTGATAGATTGGGTCCGGAGTTTTGGTCGAAATGACGAGGGTATCACCCGTGATGCGGACGGAATCGGCAACGCGTTCTTCAATGAATCGCGATGCCAGACGATGCGGTTCAGGACACTGAAACGAGATCTGGTTGGGCAGGCCGACCATCATGGCATGGACCTCTTCGGCCGTGCCGGATGCGAGCAGGCGACCGCCGCAGATCAATAGAAAGGAATCAGTGATGGATTCAATTTCATGAAGCAGGTGGCTGGCAAACAGCAGGCTTTTCCCCTGGCCAATCCAGTCCTTTAAAACCAGCGTCAGCTCGTGCCGGCCGATCGGGTCCAGGCCGTTGAACGGTTCATCCAGAATCAGGAACTCGGGATCATGCGCGATGGCCTGTGCCAGCTTGGTCCGCTGCCGCATGCCTCGTGAGTAGCTGGAAATCGGGCGGTGCATGGCGTAGGTCATACCGACCAGTTCCAACGCGGTTTCCGCCGCCGACTTAGCCGCATGAGCGGACATACCCTGCAACTGCTGCAGATAACGGACCCATTCATAGCCCGAGACGTCTGAGTACATTCCTTCGCCGCCGGGACAGTAACCGAGCTGACGGAACAATTGAACGTTGTTGCGGGGAGAACGACCCATCACCCGGACAGTTCCCAGTGTGGGACGGAGTTGGCCCGTAATCAGGTTCAGCAGGGTGGACTTCCCCGAACCATTCGGGCCCAGCAGGCCATAGGCACCAGGCTCCAGCGTCAACGTGAAATCATTGACTCCGATGACCTTGCCATACAGTTTTGTGACGTTGTGAAGTTCGATCATACACGGGTTGTCGTCAACAGGAACAAGTGGGAAAGGTCATGACGGCTGGTGATAGACGATGCCTCGACAATCAGCTGCTTACACACGCATCGGTGCCGAAATTCGATAGTACGTGACGCCGAGCGAGATGCTCGTTAACAGGACCAGGATTGCAATCGAGGCCACGACATCCTCGAACTGATCAAAGCCGAACACCCAGCTCTGGACGCGACCCAAGGTGTGATAGAGCGACAGGTGAGTCCAGGCGGATTCACTCGGGACAGCGGCCTCGGGAAAGGGGAACTGCTGATGCCTCGCTGCCTGTTGAGCGTTGAATCCTTCTGCAGACGTGACCGCCCCGTAGGTAAACCAGCCCAGGATCCAGACTGCGAACCAGGCGAATCCTGCGTACCGGCTTTCTTTCGTCAGGGAGGAAATACAGAGTGCCAGCGCCGATGTCGGAAGAATGAGGACTAGCGTGGCGCCGATGATGCGGAGAGGCAGATCCCAGGTCGTCAAGACGACACTGATACTGGGAGACAGCATGACTCCGATGAAGTAGAGGACGAGCGCGGGAACGCCTGAAATGAGGCAGAGGAATGTCCAGAGGCTTCCCATCTTCCCCAGCACGTACTCGCTGCGGGTGAGAGGGCGTGAGAAGTACAGCAGGAATGCGCGCGAGCGGATGTCCTGCGAGATCAGCGGTGGAGCGATCAGACCCACGACCAGGACCATCAGGACGGCCTGTGGATAACGAAAGAACATCTGGAGTAACCCGGCCCAGAACAGATGACGACTTTCCGTCAGGTCATCGCTCCGTACGGCTTCCTGGATCACGTCAATGGGCGGGGAGGGGGGGAAATTGCGGAGCAACTGCCGCAGAAGCTGCTGCCATTCGGGATATTGCGTCGCCTGCTCCCAGAGAAAGAAACCAAACCCAAACCAGACCGCAGGCAGCCATGCGAAGAACAACATCCGCTTCAGCCATTGACTTTGCCAGGCCCGTTGGACGCCGACTTGCGAAATCACCATCCAGCGACTCCACCCCGATGTCCGGACGCCCGACCACCCTCGGTAACCAAGGTGGTGGACTCCCCGTCCGGCACCCACCCCAGATCGATGCGAGGGGGCGGCACCAACTTCTGGTGAAGGTGACGTCGGGGCTTCATTGTCGGTACTTGCGGACATCCTACGACTCTCCTCGTATGGCATTCAGGAAGATTTCTTCCAGAGTGTTGCGCGCGGGGGTCATGGATCGAACTCCCACGCCGCATTCCGTCGCCACCTGCCAGGCGGTCTGTGTGAGTTCGTCCGGATTTCCTTTCAGTACGAGATGCCCATGTGCGGGTTGTGAAACCTCGATGCCCCGTTCGCGAAATCGTTCCACCATCACCTCAGAGGGACCGGCGAGTCGCAGTTCCAGTGCGGGAATGGTTGCGCGACTTAGCTCCGTCAATGTCTGGGAAACTTGTACCCGTCCCCCCGCGAGGATCACGACAGAATCGCTGATCGACTGGACGTCAGGAAGAATATGAGTACAGAGCAGGACCCCTTTTCCTTTGTCTTTTGCAAGCAGTCGGATGCGGTTGAGCATCACCAGTCGTTCCTCAGGATCGAGTCCCGAAGTCGGCTCATCCAGGATGAGGATTGGAGGATCATGAACGATCGCCTGTGCGAATCGAAGTTTCTGCCGCATCCCCGTGGAGTACGTCTCGACGGTTCGATAACGCTCCTGCGCCAGACCGCAGAAATCGAGTGTTTCGTGGGCCCGTCGCAAGGCTTCGATGGCCGGGATCTGCGAAAGCTGGGCGACAAACTGAACGCTCTCGATCCCCGTCATGCCGTACAGAAAGCAATCATCTTCGGGCATGTAACCGACCAGACTGCGAATCTGACGCGACTGGCGGCCAAGTTCGAAGTCGAGAAAGCGTCCGTGGCCACTGGTCGTGCGAACCAGTCCCAGCAGCACCTTGATCAGTGTGGTCTTACCCGCGCCGTTCGGACCCAACAGGCCGGTAATCCCCGCCTGAATTTGCAGCGAAACACGATCCAATGCCCGAAATCGGCCATAGTATTTCGTGATTTCTACGAGGTCGATCAGCACCGTCATAAGTTGAGCGATCGTCTTACAGGGGGGACTTCGATGTTGCCATTCGATAACACATCGTGTCAGGCCAATCGTCCGAATGCAATCGTCAGCATCCTGATGGAGACGCGACTAACAGGAAACATATCGCCCTGAGTCAGGTTCCACGCAAACCCAACGTGGTTAGTCCAAGAATGGCTTTTCCCGGCAGGTCGCCATTCCGACACGTGGCTGTCGCAATCTGCGGAAATACCACAACACAAATTTCAGTCTGAGTCCTAAGCGAATCAGTTATAACGAAGACGGAATGTCTATTGACGGTGTCAGTATCGAGTCGGAAGATATCTGAAGCCTCTTCGATCAATCGTGTATCCAGAGACTGTCGAACCAGACCCGTACCAGGAAATCATCATGAAGCGGCTCAAGATCGTCGGAGTGATTTTGCTGGTCCTATCCGGACTGGCTGCCATGCTGATCCCCGCTGTTCAAGCCGCACGACAGGCCGCTCGTCAAAGCCAAAGTCACTGTCGCCTGAAACAACTTGGATTGGCCCTGCACAATTACCAGGGGACTTACGGCGTCTTCCCCCCTGCGTACACAGTGGATGCCGAAGGGAAGCCGCTGCACAGTTGGCGGACACTGATTCTGCCGTATCTTGACGAGCAGAAACTTTACGATTCGATCGATCTCGCCAAACCCTGGAACGACCCAGCTAACGAACCGGCCCGCAAAACCGCCGTCCGTGTGTATCAAAGCCCGTGGGGGGCTGAAGATTCAACTAGAACTCCCTTCCTGGCAATGGTGACCCCTGAGAGCGCATTACGACCGGTGCAGTCGTGCAAACTTGTGGATTTGACCGATGGGGCTTCGATGACTCTGATGCTCATTGAAGTCCCATCTGACCAAATGGGGGACTGGATGTCTCCAGTCGACGCCGACGATGAAACATTACGCCAGCTGGCAAGCGCCACAAAGTCACGTTCTGCCAAGGGGGCTGCTATCTTGCTTGCGGATGGCTCGGTTCGGAACCTTGATTATAAGACTCCCTTCGATCAGCTTCGCGCGTTGGTGACGGTGGATGGTCACGATGCGGCCGGCGGGTTCTGATGCGTTTCACGCTGAGAAAACGGAGCTGATTGAATAATTGGTGAGATCTGGAGAAAAGCCAGCATGAGCAGGTTTCTTGAATACGTTGTAGCGACGCTTGTTATTGGACTTGTCGTAGTGGTGCTATGGCCAGCGACTCGCCGAGGTAGGGAACCTGCGCGACGAACACAATGTAAGAACAATCTGAAGGCAATCGGCCTGGCGCTGCACAACTACCACGACAAGTACAACTCCTTTCCTCCCGCGTATACGGTGGATCAGGAGGGGAACCCGCTGCACAGCTGGCGGACGCTGCTTCTCCCCTACCTTGATCAACAACCACTCTACGACAAGATTGATCTCTCCAAGCCATGGAACGACCCAGTCAACGCCGAAGCGTGTGAAACACCCGCGCCGGTCTATCGATGCCCATCTGCCCCCGTAGAAAAGTTGACAAATACGACCTATCTGGCAGTGGTGACTCCATACAGCGTCATGCGGCCTGGACAGTCCTGCTCGCTCGGGGATGTTACGGATGGGATGGCCACGACGTTGATCGTGATTGAAGTTCCATCCGACCAAGCCGTTCACTGGATGTCACCGGTGGATGCGGATGAAAAGGTCGTGCGGGAGTTGGTACAGACCAAAAAAAAGCCCCATAACAGAGGAGGACACATTGCACTTGTAGATGGCTCTGTTCGACTCCTGGAAAACAAGACGCCGTACGATCAGGTTCGCGCTTTGGTGACTGTGGATGGGAAAGAAATCGTCAGAGATTTCTGAGCCATCCAGTTCACGACCTACCTCATTGAGGCTATGGGGTAGCGACGATCGACGTCGCATGGCAACCCGGCCTGCGTGTCGACATCAGAGAATGGACTTTCAGAAGGAAATCAGAATGCTCAAACATTGGCCGGTCCTACTCGTTCTGGCCGTCGTGAGCCTCTTTGCGATTTCGATGTTACCGGACGTCTCACGCGGACGCGAAGCCGGACGTCGAACTGTATGCAGGAATAATCTCAAACAGATTGCGCTTGCACTCCACAAATACCATGACACCTACTTCACCTTCCCACCCGCGTACATCGTGGATGGCGAGGGGCGACCTCTGCATAGTTGGCGCACTTTGATTTTACCCTACCTCGATCAGCAGGAACTCTACGAGTCGATCGACCTCTCCAAGCCATGGAATGACTCGGTCAACGAAACGGCGCGTCAAACGGTTGTCAGCGGCTACAAGTGCCCATTCGGTTCCTCGAAAGAGGCTTCGACCACTTATCTGGCGGTGGTGACACCGACGAGCGCCTTACGGCCCATCGATTCCTGCAGGCTTGAAGACATCAAAGACGGCGCGTCGAATACAGTTCTGGTTGCTGTGGTTCCCCTCAGTGAATCTGTGAATTGGATGGCACCATCCGATGCCGATGAACGGTTACTGCAGTCTGTGTGGAACACGGCGAAGGTTTCACACGTGGGAGGTGGCCATGTCCTTTTCGCGGATGGCTCTGTGAGGCTGGTCAGTATCAATATGCCGTTCGAAACTCTACAAGGCCTCATCACTGTCAGTGGGGGAGAACGCATCGGTGAGTTCTAAGCTGGGTTGGGTACTCGCCCCGACGGTCCACCTGTTGCGCTGTCCTGTTCGCATCACCCCTTCATCGATTGTTTCCATGGGAAGAGTTCGTACAGGGCGAGTGGGAGCAGCCAGCTTGTCCATGCCGACGAAACATAGATCCACTCCTGTTCGTAACGAATGAGCGAAGCGAAACCGGCGACGAGCCGAAGCACGATCGCTGAGCAGAGGAGCACAAAACAACGCGACATCCACCATCGATGCGATACAAATCTGCTCTGGACGGCGGATCGCCAACCCATCGCGGCGGATAGTCCGGTCAGCAGTGCCAGTACGGAAAAGCCCGCTGTGGGGACCAGGCCCAAGTCAACGTACTGCGCCATCCATAATCCACTTGGGGCGAGAACGAGCAGGATGAATAGACACTGGATTCTTCCGAGCGTGCGATGCCATTTCGGCCAGCGCCTGCGGAACCGGTCGCTGATGAGGATCAGTCCAAGGATCAGTGTCACCGGGCCAGAAATCAGATGCGCATAGAAGGCCCATTGGTAGCTGCCGAAGAAGTAGGACTGACGACCCAGCAGAAAATCAGAATCGAAGTTGGGGGGAAAGTAATCGGGATAATTGAGCAGGATGCCGACCGTGACGCGGACGAAAAGCACCAGCGCCAGGAAGGGCAGAATTCGTCGCAGATGGAACGGGGGGCGTGGTGTCGCGGTCGGTAGCGGGGTCTTCGCCGTCGAGGGCAGTCCGCGGGATTCAGGTAGGACGTCTTTCATTGCGGTCTCGCCTGAGGCCATTCCATCCCCGTCGGTGCTGCACCACGTTACTTTGAGGGGTCGAGCAGCAGTTTCAGTGTGGGGCGGGTGCGTGCTCGTTCAAAAGCGGCGAGCGATTCGTTTAGTGGATAGGTGGCATCGATGAGCGATTCGACATCGATCCGCTGTTCAGCGAGGGCTCGGATCGCAGGGGGAAACGGACCACATCGCGATCCAACAACCGTGATTTCATCAATGACTAATGGAGCAAGCGAGAGTTGCTGGGTTCCTGCCACTGTCGTTTTCAGCACCAGTGTGCCACGAGGTTTCAACAGCTTGAGTGCTGTCTCGAACCCCGTCGCCGAACCGGTGCAGTCGACGACGAAGTCGGCCTGCCGGGCCATTTCGATTTCACTGACGAGTGCCGTGGTGATCCCACGATCGGACAGTAGCTTCAGCTTTTGCGGATGCTTTCCGACGGTGGTCAATCGGCAGCCCGTCTGAGCAAGCACCTGCGAGCAGAGATTTCCTAATCGTCCATCGCCGAGAACGATGACGGTATGGCTTTGGTTCACGGAAATCTGATCGAGAATCTGAAAAGCGGCGGCGAGAGGTTCGACAAAGACTGCGTGTTCGGTGGAAACATGCTCTGGGACGAGATGCAGATTATGTTCGGGGACGGCGACATATTCGGCGAAGGCACCATCATGGTTCAAGATTCCCAGCACGCTCCGGTGCGGGCAATGTGTGGGGATCCCCTGTTTGCAGGTTGCACACTCGCCGCAGGCACAATTGATTTCACCCACGACCCGCTGCCCCTGGAACCGTCCCGATTCGGCAATTCCGACAAACTCGTGGCCGAGAATCCCCTGATAGCCCATGTAGCCTTGGACCAGTTGCAGGTCGGTCTCACACAGGCCGGCTTTGATGACACGGACGAGAATCTCACCCTTTTGCGGGGATGGGAT
This sequence comes from Schlesneria sp., assembly GCF_036405755.1. Classification (NCBI taxonomy): domain Bacteria; kingdom Pseudomonadati; phylum Planctomycetota; class Planctomycetia; order Planctomycetales; family Planctomycetaceae; genus Schlesneria; species Schlesneria sp. Next base: position 21,793 of record NZ_DASWWZ010000385.1, on the reverse strand, counting down.
CGGACGATCCACGACTTCCAAACCCCGTTCGCTCAGAACTACAGCGCGCATCATGAAACCTCACTGGTGATCGAATCCGGCTGTCTGCCGATGGTCGCATCTTACGAATTGCAAAGGTCCGTCACTACTGCTCGTTCATTCCTGCCACGAGACGATGACGGGACAGAGCCCGTCAGTTCTCGATCGGGAGCACGAGATGCGCGATCTCCTGGCAAAGCGTTGAAGTCGTTTCCACAAGTCTGGAAATCGTCCCTACCACTCGAACTGGACAGTCCATATCATGCGAACGCCCAAAGTCAAATCGCATTGAAGTATTGCCTGGTTGACTGGCCAAATCGGATCGCGGAATTCGCGAATCCGCCGCGGCCGGATTCCTGCTTCAAGTAAACCATCACCCTGTCGAGTGTGTGCTGCATTTCCTTGTTTCCGTCTCCGGAGGTGAGATCTCAGCGATTGCGCTCATGATGAAGTTCATTCCAACAAGGACTGAAAGATTGGAGGACTGCCAATGACGGGAGCCAAGTCGCCAGAAGAATTCACCCCGACCGACCTCCCCGAGTCGGCTCGTCCTGCGGAATCGGCAGGCCTCGCTGCGGAAATAAAATCTGACGTAACGTCGGTGAGTCCCGCCTCTGCGGACGAAACAAACTCCGCAAATGTCGCGGACATCATTCCGCAGCCGACACCGGCAGTCGAAGACCACGCAACGTCGGTTTGCTCGACTGAGAACGGAAACTCGACTGAGAACGGAAAACAGTTCAGCCATGTCAAAGACGTGCTGAATGACCCCGTCACTTTGCATATGCGTCCCGCTTCGACGCTGTTGCGAATGGATCAGACGATTGCGGCATCGCTGGAGTTGATTCGATCACGGCAGGACGTGGGACGAATTATTTATTTCTACGTCGTCGACGACCAGTATCGTCTGCAGGGAGTGGTCACGACACGGAAGCTGCTGCTGAGCTCACCCGAGACCACAATCGGTGCCGTCATGTCGCCTCATACAGTGGCCATTCCTTCCACCGCCAGTGTGCTCGAGGCGTGCGAGTTCTTTACTCAGCATAAGCTGCTCGCCTTTCCGGTCGTCGACGCTGAGCAGAAGGTGGTCGGGATTGTTGACGTTGACCTGTATACGGAAGAAATCCGTGAGATTGAACGGCGGCAGGATAGCGACGATCTGTTCCAGCTGATCGGGGTTCATCTTTCAGAGGCCGCTCAAGGAAACGCGCGACTGGCCTTCATGGGGCGGTTCCCCTGGTTGCTGTGTAACGTCCTGGGCGGAATGCTGTCGGCGCTGATCGCCGATGCGTATGACGATGTTTCGACATTGGTTGTCGTGGCCCCATTTATTGCACTCGTGACCGCGCTGGCCGAGAGCGTCAGTATTCAGTCGGTCAGTCTGGCTCTGCAGGCGCTGCATGCACACCCCCCGAAGTGGACGACGTTTATTCGACTGGTCGGTCTGGAACTGCTGGTGGGGCTTCTGCTGGGGGTGGCCTGCGGCCTGACGGTTGGGGCCGTGGCGCTGATCTGGAAGGGAAATCTGGTCGTCGCCGTCAGTCTCTTTCTGGGGATTGTCGGAGGAGTGGTGACCTCCGCAGGAGTGGGACTCGCAATCCCCTACGTCTTGCGCCTGTTCCGCCGGGATCCGCAACTGGCGTCGGGACCCATCGCTCTCGCGCTGAGCGACGTGGTCACGCTGCTCTGCTATTTCAACCTGGGACGATGGCTGTTGACGTGACGATCTGAAACTTCTGATTCGTCAAGTACCCTGGCGCGTCAGATCAATATTCTCTTTTGCACTCGTCGTGAACTTGCGCTAGACTTCTCGCTTCCCGCCCTCAGCGACGGACATCGAGTGCATGCCTGCGACGACGAGTCCACGCTAGGGAGACTCGCGCAGCAGCCTGATTCCGAGGTGTCTGTCCTTGGTCGGGTGATCGGTTTAACACGAAGTTAAGTCGCCTTTACGCACGGAAAATTGAATGCATTCTCAACGCCTCGACGAACTATTGACGCAGTTTCCTCGACATCGAATTGCTGTGCTGGGTGACTTCTTTTTGGACAAGTACCTCGAGGTCTCACCCGAGCTGGCGGAACCGAGTCTGGAAACGGGCCGGGTCGCTCATCAGGTTTTGGCAATTCGACGATCGCCTGGTGCTGCGGGAACCGTTGTCAACAATCTGGCGGCACTCGGTGCGACTCAACTGCATGCGATTGGTGCCGTCGGCGACGATGGAGAAGCGTTTGATCTGTGCAAAGGATTGAATCAGATCGGCTGTTCGACCGACGGTCTGTTGCGATGTCCTGAACTGATGACGCCGACGTACCTTAAGCCTCATGATCAGAATGTCGCGGGACTTGAGGGAGAACATTCGAGATACGACACCAAGAACCGCGTTCCGACCCCGCAGGCCATCGTCGATCGCATCGCCGCCGAACTGGAACGCGTCCTTCCGCAGGTGGACGCTCTGCTGATTATGGACCAGGTCGAAATCGCAGATTGCGGTGTCGTGACAACGCGATTGCGGGACCGCGTCGCCGAATTGGCTCGACGATTCAGCAATGTCATCTTCTGGGCTGACAGCCGTCGGTTCATTCGATCCTTCCGCAATACGATGATCAAAGCGAATCAGTTCGAGGCGGTGCATCGGCTGAATCCGGCTGTGGGAGAAGAAGTTTCGGCTGAGGAACTCCGCCGGCTCGTTCCCCAGTTGCGAACGGAAAACCAGGCCACTGTGTTTGTCACCTATGGTGAGCGGGGGATCTGGGTGAGTGATCCGGAAGTCACGCTGGTACCGGGTGTGAAAGTGCGCGGGCCAATCGATCCAACGGGGGCGGGGGATAGTGCATCGGCCGGTGCGGTGATGTCCTTGTGCAGCGGTGCGACGGCCGCCGAAGCGGCATTGGTCGCCAACCTGGTTGCCTCCATTACGGTCCAGCAATTGGGCACCACCGGCACGGCCTCACCCGATCAGGTTCGGGCAGCCCTGCAGGAGTGGCATTCCCAGCAGGGACAGTCATAGAAGGGTCGCTCGCGTCTTGGCTCTACGGTGAATGTCAGTGGCGGGGACGAGTCCGAACTCCCTGCCGTATTGATGTGGGTGCCACCTCCAGTACGGAGGGGACACTACGGGTGTTGTAAGCCCGGATGAGGCGCAGGGATCAGGACCGGCCGACAAGAGGGTGAATGAACTCCAGGGCCGCTTCGGATTCGGGACGCAGGAAGTCGAAGTCACATCCTTTGTCTGCCTGGAGAACGTGGTCAATATACAGTTTGGGGTAGCCTCGCAGATGCCTGGACGTGGGGGCTTTCCAGGCGGCTCGTCGCCGTTCGAGCTCGGCAGCATCGACGAGCAGTTCTAGGCTCCGTCCGGCGACATCGAGCTGGATCAGATCACCATCCTGGACCAGTGCCAGATTTCCTCCCATAGCCGCTTCGGGCGTGACATGCAGCACAACGGTTCCAAACGCAGTGCCACTCATGCGAGAATCGCTGATCCGGACGAGATCGGCGATGCCCGCCTGCAGCAGCTTGCTGGGGACAGGAATCGAACCCCACTCCGGGAATCCGGGAACTCCTTTCGGGCCTGCGTTCTGGAGTACCAGCACACTGTCACCCGTCACCGGCAGGTCCGGAGCATCGATCCGGTTGAGCATATCTTCGTAATCACGGAAGACGAGTGCCGGGCCGACATGCTTCAGAAGGTGCGGCGAGGCGGCAGAGGCCTTGATGATGGCTCCGTTGGGGGCGAGGTTGCCCTTCAACACCGCGAGAGATCCACCGGAAAGGAGGGGCTGCTCTGCGGAAACGATCACCTTGCGATCGAAACTGCGGGAACGGGCAATGTTTTCTCCCAGAGTTCGGCCGCTGACGGTCATTTCATCGAGATGCAACAGGGAACGGATTTCAGCAAGCACGGCCGAGACTCCACCCGCCGAATCGAAGGCGTCCATCAGGTGGCTTCCCGATGGCATCAGGTTGACCAGGAACGGGGTCGACTTCGAGAGTTCGTCGAATCGTTCCAGCGGCAGTCGAATTCCGCGACGTCCGGCCATCGCAATCAGGTGGACGATTGCATTTGTCGATCCACCCAGAGCGAGCAGTGTCCGGATCGCATTGTCAAAGGCCTTTGGTGTCAGAATGCGCGATGGACGCAGGTCTTCGCGGACGAGCTGCACGATCCGGCGCCCTGTTGCTGTCGCTGCCTGAAGTCGTCGCGCGTCGGTCGCGGGGATCGAGGCCGTGCCGGGCAACATCATTCCCAAGGCTTCGGAGAGGGATGTCATCGTGGACGCCGTCCCCATCGTATTGCAGGCCCCGACACCGCAGCCGTAGCTGGCTTCGATCTCGTGCCATTCTTCCAGAGACAGCCGTCCGGCACGCCGGTCGTCCGAATACTTCCACAGGTCCGTCCCGGAACCAACGGAGTTGCCTCTCCAATGACCAATCGCTCGCGGCCCACCATTGATCTGAATCGCGGGGAGGTCGGCACTGGCGGCGGCCATCAACTGGGCGGGGGTGGTCTTGTCACAATTGCACAGCAGCACGACACCGTCGATGGGGTTGGCGCGCAACGTTTCTTCGACGTCCATGGCCATCAGGTTGCGATAGAGCATCGCCGATGGCTTCATGAATTCCTCACCCAGAGAAATCGTGGGAAACTCCAGCGGCAATCCCCCTTCCAGCAGCACGCCCCTTTTCACCGCATCGGCCACGTCACGCAGGTTGCCGTTGCAGTTGTTCAGCTCACTCCAGCTGTTGGCGAGACCGATCACCGGTTTGCCGAGATAATCGTCCGGGTTGAGACCCATGGCTCGCAGAGCAGATCGGTTTTGAAATGCCAGTTCCTCGCGTCCACCAAACCACTGAGCGCTTCTGTATTTCATCTGTGTGGACACGTAATGGCCGCTTTGCCTGCTAGGGAGTCGGGATGGGTCACTGCTGAGAGGAACGAATTTAATAGATCGTCTTTGGCCGCGAAACAGTGTCACTGTTCCTTTGCTCAAGTGACGCCTGCGTCCATTTCCATCACCTTGAACGGATTGGGCGGCCCGAGATTGACGGCGGAAGCATCATTTTTCGGGAAAAATCGGTATATTCGGGACTCTCGACGAACTTCCCGCATCGCTCCAGGCTGTCGATCGATCGCAGTCCATTTTGTTCAGGTATAACGATACCGTAGAGTAGGCAAACTCTCACCACGTGTTCGGTGGCCGGTTTAGGTTTCGACATCAGAGATTCAGCGATGAAGCAAGACTGGACGGAAAAGCTGTTGAGTTGGTGGCAAGGCCGGACCGGTCCTCGAGCGGCGCGTCGGTCGAGTTCCCGCGGGCCCTCATACGGAGCCGCCTCCGGGGCACTCATCTCTCACCTCGAAGTGCTGGAATCACGTCGTCTGCTGACAAACCTGATTCATGTCACGGTCGAAGACGGAGCGATCAGGCTGGTGGATCAGGCGGGACGGTCTGCCCAGGACGGGGATGCCTTTCAGATCACCTTCACCGCAACTCAGGTGACGCTGACCGGGACGAACGGGACGCAGTTTGAGGTCGCTGGTCAGAAGGTCTCCACCTACACGGCGGCCATTACCCAGCCGGTTTCGATTTCGATGCACCTGCATTCCCGCGGCAATACGGTCTCTGTGACAGGGGACGGAACGGCCAGTCTGAAGTCGCTGTCGGTGAATTTTGGTCACGCACGAGGGGACAATTCCCTGAATCTGACGAAGGTCATCGCCGATTCAATCTCGATTCGTGGCGGCCGGGGTAACGACTCGGTGAACATTGTCCAATCGACAGTCCGGAACAACCTTTCGGCGGAATTGGGCTTCCGCAGCGGTGACCTGCTGGATCTGGACCGGAGTACGGTTGAGGGGAATGTTCGGGATACGGTCAGCCAGCTCGTGATCGACCACTCGACGATCTCCGGGTCCCTGAATTCCCGTCAGTTTGGACGAAACAGTTCCTTCAAGACGATTGCCAGCACCTACGACGGTGCCGTGACGTTGCGAATGGGAGGTGACAGCGTCATCGGAATGTATGGGTCTCCCGAAGGGCCGAATCGATTTAACAGTTCACAAACAGTGATCGGTCTTCGGCGATATCAGACGACGATTTATCAGGCCTCGAATTCGGTTGTGAACGCGGAATCACCACGATTGAGGAACGTGAACGTGACTCAATTGTCGGCAACGTTCACACCGCCGACGGTGACACCGCTGGCGGCCGCCACGAACACTCCCATCATCACCGGGACGTATGATTCCGTGAAGTCGCCCGTACTGACTGTGGCGGTCAACGGAAAGACGTACAAACTGGGGACCGATTCACAATTGACGTCTCCCTCCGCTGGCAAATGGTCATTGAATCTGTCGGGGGCTCCCCTGACGGCCAGAACGACGACCGTCACCGCAACCAGTTATGACGTGAATGGGAATAAGCTGTCGGGGACGGGGACGGTCACGAATGAACAGTTCATCATCGACAGCTATCTGACCGCGAACAACCTGACCGCCACAAGAACCGCTACTGGCCTGACCTATGTGATTACGACAGCCGGGGGGGGCGAAGTTCCGACGAACGGTCAGACGGTGAAGGCTACTTACACCGGGTATGTGCTGAATTCGGATGGAACGCAGGGAACCCAGTTTGACTCCAACACGACGACCGGGTTCTCGTTTGTCCTCGGAGCGGGCACGGTGATCAAAGGGTGGGACGAAGCGTTCAAGCGTTTGCCGGTGGGGACCTCCGCTCGACTGCTGATTCCGTCTTCCCTGGCCTATGGAACGGGCTCACGCACGAACATCCCGGCGAACAGTATTTTGATTTTCGACGTGACGCTGGTGTCAGCGGTGTAGTTTGAGGAACCGACGTCCCGTCCCGGATTTCTGGCTTTCACACAGCGGTGAGGGAAGACTTGAGCTCTCTTTTCTTCCCCAATCTCCTGTTCACATTGATTCGTCAGGATGCGTGACTGGACGCTGGCTGAGGCTCACGTGGTTCCAGAAAAACTGTCCGAAGGAACCCTACGACGAAACGGGAGGCGAAATGGAGGGGCATTGGGGTTCGTGGGCTTGCGCCACCCGGGGATGTGCTCTTAATGAGCAGAGAAAATCCACCTTGGAAAACAGACAGCTACGGGTAGCGCCATCCATCGTGCCGAACGTCAGTGTCTGTCTTGAACAGAACTGGGGGCGTGGAATCAGACGTGGACTCGCAGTCGTTCACTGAGACTGCAAGTCCTGACTGATCAATCGAGAGTTAGAACTTGTGGCCGACCTGGGGGCCGTTCTTGGTCTGAGTCAGGATTTCCGGACCGGATTCGGTAATCAGCAGCGTGTGTTCGAACTGAGCGGACAAAGAGAGATCCATGGTTCGGACGGTCCATTTGTCGCGCGTGTCGAGCATGGTTCGCCACGTGCCGAGGTTCAGCATCGGCTCGACGGTGAAGCACATGCCAGGCTCGATGACAACCTGGGGTGCACCCGATCGCGGAACGTAATGAGGAACTCCGGGTTCCTGGTGGAATTCTCGTCCGAGCCCGTGGCCCTGGTATTCCTGTACGACTGCCAGACCATTAGCGCGAGCGAATCGTTCAATCGCATGACCGATGTCGCTGATCTTGCCAAAAGGCTGGATCGCCTGAATTCCCAGGTACATGGAATCAAAAGTGACCTGCACCAGACGTCGGGCTTCCTGCGAGACGTTTCCAATCAGGAACGTTTCGGAGGAATCCCCGTGCCAGCCATCGACGATGGTGGTGAGATCGATGTTCACGATATCGCCGTCGCGCAGCGGCATTTTGTTGGGGATGCCGTGGCAGACGACTTCGTTCACGCTGGCGCAGAGGCTGTTCGGGTAATTCTTGTAGCCGAGACAGGCGGGAATGTGGCCATGATCCATCGTGTACTCATACACGATCTTGTCGAGTTCCAGAGTCGTGACGCCTGCCTTGACGAGAGGACGAACATGGTCCATCAACTCGGCGTTAAATCGACCCGCTGCACGCAGGCCTTCCTGCTCTTCCTCTTTCAAGTAGAGCGGACACTTCGATTGTGGCTTGCGGCGCAACACGTTCATGGTTCTCAAACATTCACTCCCGACCGGTCGCGGACGACGGTCAACGGCTTCCCGTGGCAACACTCATCTGAATCATTACCGCAACAGTGTCATACGGCAAGTAGCATTTCGCAAGCCAAGTTTCGCCACGTCCTGCTGCTTTTTTACAAACAAACGGAGACCAAACAACGTAAAATCCAGCTCCAGATGGTTACGGTTGGGAGGGTAAACGACTGAAATCTCACGTTGTAAATCGTTTACGATGGGAAGCCGAAATTCGATGTGTTCTTGGGGCCGGATAGGGAACCTCATGGCAAGATGTTGCAGATCGACGAAGAGCACAGGCTGCTCACGTATGTGCAACCTGTGCTCTCGAAAAATCTCAAACTGTCCCTGATAAGTTTCCGCTTAGCGCAGAGATATCCACAACATTGAGTGCTTCAGGCTTGTGGAACGCCGATGCAGGCTATCCATGGCAAGTCGTGTGCTGATGCACTTCGGATTCCGGCGCTGACTGACAGCCGTTCTGCGATGCCTTCCAGGCCTGGTAAGCGTCGTGGTCTCCGATCACGATCTCGAATCCCAGGTCCGCGACCATCTTGAAATCGTCTTCCGCCGGCTGACCTTTAGTGGTCAGGTAGTCGCTGACGAACATTGAGTTGGCTGCGTAAAGGCTCATCGCCTGCATCGATCGCAGATTCACTTCCCGCCCGCCGGACACGCGGAGTTCGACAGCGGGGTTCGCCATCCGGAACATACAGAGTGTTTTCATGCAGTAGCGAGGGTTCAGATCCCACTTCCGTTCGAGCGGAGTCCCGTCGATGGAGTGCAGGAAGTTGACCGGCGTCGAATGAACGCCCAGTCCCCGCAGTTCAAAGGCGACATCCACCAGATCCTGTTCGCTCTCACCCATCCCCACGATCAGTCCACTGCACAGTTCCATCCCGGCGTTTCGGACGGCCTTTAAGGTCTTGAGGCGATCCTCGTACGTGTGGGTTGAGCAGATGGTGTCGTGGAAGGTTCGGCTGGTATTCAGGTTATGATTGATGCGATCAACGCCCGCTTTTTGCAGGGTTTCGGCTTGTTCGGGCTGCAAAAGTCCCAGGCAGCAGCAGATGTGCAGCCCGTATTTTTCCTTAATCTTGGTGACAGTTTGAGCAATGTGATCGACTTCGCGATTACTGGGGCCACGGCCCGAGGCAACGATGCAGTAGGTGCGGGCCTGCGAAGCAACAGCACGCTCGGCACCTTCCATCAGCTTGGCTTCGTTCAGCAGGGCGTAGCGAGGAATATCGGCTTCCGACAGGATCGACTGCGAGCAGTATCCGCAGTCTTCGGGACAGAGACCGCTTTTGGCATTCTTCAGGAAATAGAGGTGAACGCGTTTGCCGAAATGCTTCCGCCGAACGCGATAGGTCGCCGCGAGCAGGTCGAGAATCTCATCATCGTCTGACTGCAGGATGGCGAGTCCTTCGTCGACGGTCAGTTCGTGTCCGTCCAGAATTCGGGTAGCAAGGTCATTCCAGCGGTCTGCAGCCAGCGAGCAATCCATCAACAAACTTCCTTCGAGCAACACGTTCTCATCAAGAGGCGGAATTCTAATCGTCAAACCACCCTTCAGAACAGGCAACCGTCGCCGGACGGGGGGATTTTTGCTGGCGGTCCGTCGAAATCCGAGGCCTAATCGGGCCGGGCAGGACGTTGCCAATCTGACGCAGAGATCGAAGTGATTAGTGGACCTCCCGGAAGTCGTGCCACCCGTTTGAAGAATTCTTTGCGACAAAAAATCTTGACGTCTTGTTGTGCGGCTTGTATGCTCGTGCTTTTGAATCTCTGGGATGGCGGAACGACATTCAGGGCTTCTCGAGTTTCCCATGTTGTCTACGGGTGAAGTCGGAGATTTCAGGATCCCAGGCGATCGATCGAATAACAGATGGCTCGATGTCCCAACTCCAGATTCTTTACAGCGCGAGTTCTTGGCAGGGGCCGGAATGGGTCAGCACTGAGGGGCTGCCGTGGTTCTCTCCGAAAGAACAACGCCTTGAGCGACATTTGAATCAGATTTTTGAACCAGATTGAAGTTGCTCAACCTGCTCAAATTGAGCAACTTCAGATGCTGGTTTTGCACATGAAAACAGGGATGTTGCTCAACTTGTTCAACTTGCTCAATCATTTTTTTTCAGCGGTGTCGAATCCTCATTGAACCATTTTCGACGGCCGGGACGACGCAGTATCGCCGCATGCGTGCTGTGTGAACTGTTCGCCCTGATGAAAAGGAAGTAGCGAGGGCGAGCGAGCCCAGCCGCAGTCCGCCCTGGAGGGGGGGGACCCCACTGCTGGAGGCTTCGGCGTGGGACATTTGTCGCCGGCAGACTGACGTCAGGTACGGCAGGCGATTTCGAGGTCGGGGCTGTCAGGTGAGGATTGAAAGAGGGGCAATCGGGAGAGGCATGGCATAATGGTTGCTCTTTTCCGCCCGGTCCGACGGATCTGGTGTCGGGGGAGCGGGATTGACCCGTTTGTTATTGACAAATAAACTGCGCTGCGCAAGGAAGTTACGTCGCAATTTACGGGTCGGTTCGGCGGTTTTCGCCTTTTCAGGGGCGATCTTCTGCTGCGGACACGGAGAATCTCCCTGTCACGTTGGCAGTCGCTGGATGGAGCCCGTCATCGACGTAGCGCGTCAGGAACACCTGCTGAAACTCGTGTACCAGCGTATGACATTGGTCCAAGTTTGACTTGGGGATATTGCCTGGGGCCACGCAGCTCGTAACTCAACGGATGAATTATGCAAATCCTGGATAAAGTCGGCGATACCTTCAATCTGGTCCTGGGCGGAACCGAACGGTTCATCACCAATCTCTTTGGTTCGTCCAACGAACGCCGCGTCCGAAACATCGGATTTTCGCGAGATAAAAGCGGAAATACGGTGATTCTGCCAGGATCCTTTCTCGACCGCATTAATCAGCTAGAGCCGGAACTGGAAAAACTCAGTGACGGTGAATTACGGGAAACCGCCAGCAAAATGCGGCAGCGACTCGCCGCCGGCGAAACGCTCGACATGCTACTCCCCGAAGCCTTTGCGTCCGTTCGAGAAGCGGGCAAACGCTATCTGAAGATGCGTCATTACGACGTGCAGATGGTCGGGGGATACATCCTGCACAAGGGGATGATCGCCGAAATGGCCACCGGGGAAGGTAAAACGCTGGTGGCGTCACTTCCCGCATTCCTGAATGCACTAGCCGGTTCGGTTCACGTCATCACCGTCAACGATTACCTGGCACAGCGCGATATGGAGTGGATGGGGCCGCTGCACATGGGGCTGGGCCTTACCATCGGTGCCATTCAGTCGAATATGGATCCGTACGAGCGAAAACAGGCGTATGCTTGTGACATCACGTACGGCACCAACAACGAATTCGGTTTCGATTACCTTCGCGACAACATGAAAATGTTTGCCGAAGAGCAGGTGCAGGGGAAGCTGACCTACGCCATCATCGACGAAATCGACAACATCCTGATCGATGAAGCCCGTACCCCGTTGATCATCTCGGGGAAGGCTCATGGTGATATCACCCGCTTTCCGAAAGCGGACAAGATCGCCCGCCAACTGCAGCGCGACCTCCACTTTGAAGTCAAAGAGAAAGAGCATACCTGTCACCTGACGGAAGCAGGTGTTCGATACGCAGAAGAACTGGCGGGCGTCGAGAGTTTCTACACCGCCGGGAACATGGAGTGGCCGCACCTGCTGGACAACGCACTGCGGGCTCACCACCTCTACAAACGGGATGTGAACTACATCGTACGAGCAGATGAAATCATCATCGTCGATGAGCACACCGGGCGTATGATGGAAGGCCGTCAATGGAGCGATGGACTTCATCAGGCCGTCGAGGCCAAGGAAGGGGTCCGGATCAAGGAAGAGACGCAGACGCTGGCGACCATCACGCTGCAGAATTTCTTCAAGCTCTACAAAAAGCTCTCGGGGATGACCGGTACCGCGATGACCGAGGCGGCCGAGTTCGTCAAGATTTACAATCTGGACGTGATCACCGTTCCAACAAATCGGCCGCTCAAACGAATCACGTTCCCCGATGCCGTTTACCGAACGGAACGGGAAAAGTGGGATGCGGTGGTCGAAGAGATCAAGGAAGTGCATCAGACCGGACGTCCCGTGCTGCTGGGAACCGTGTCGATTGAGAACTCCGAGAAACTCAGTCACAAACTGACGAAGAACGGCGTCAAGCACAAACTGCTGAACGCCAAACCTGAATATGCCGAACGTGAAGCGGAAACGATTGCTCAGGCAGGCCGCCTGAATGCGGTCACGATCGCGACCAATATGGCAGGCCGCGGTACCGACATTATTCTCGGGGGAAACCCTGAGTATCTCGCTTGGGATGAACTCAAGCAGATGAAAAACGAAGATGGCCGTCCCCTGTATCCCTCACGTCTTGACGTTCCCAAATCAGTCTGGAACGAACTGACGAAAAAGATCGCTCAGCGCGAAGGGATGGAAGACGAAGGGCACACTGTCGCGGAACTTGGCGGTCTGCACGTGATCGGCACGGAACGGCATGACTCGCGTCGTATTGATCTTCAGTTGCGCGGGCGAGCGGGACGTCAGGGAGACAATGGCTCCAGCCGTTTCTTCGTCTCACTCGAAGACGATCTGATGCGGAAGTTCGGTGGCGAGTGGGTCAAAGACTGGCTGTCACGCCTGGGAATGCAGGAAGGTGAGCGGATCGAGAGTAAGCTCGTCACCCGCCAGATCGAAAGCTCGCAGAAGAAAGTCGAAGAACGCTTCTTCGAACAGCGAAAGCACCTGCTCGAATATGACGAAGTGATGGACGAGCAGCGAAAGCGAGTCTATTCCTACCGCCAATCCGTCTTGGAAGGTGCAGACTGCCGTTCGTTGATTCTGTCGATGATCGACAAGCAGGTCGAACAGAAGACCGAGTATTTCCTGAAACCGTCCTACCGATGGGAAACCGTCGTTGCCTGGGTCAAACAGCAATGCGGTCTCGACCTGAAGCTCCGTGAAATTCGGGACATGCACGCGGACCAGTTGATTGGTTATCTGAAGGATCGGTCTGAACGTCAGGCTTACGAAACAATTCGGGAACAGGTCGAAGACAGTATTCCGGAAGGTGTCGACGCCCGTGAACAGAACTGGCAGGCACTTTCACGCTGGGTGAACACGACCTACGGCTTGAATACCAACGAGCGTGAAATGCGGAAGGTGGCCTTCCTCATCGACGGGGACGCCGATTCGCTGGATACCGGCAAGCTGCATCAACACCTCTACGATCGGGCCCTCGAATCGATTAACCGGTTTGACTTTTCGCCAGTCGAAGTCTTCCTCAATGAAAAATGGGGCGCGCAGTCGCTGGCAGAATGGTTGCATCAGCAGTATGGGATCCAACTTGAGCCCTCAAAATTCGAAGGCGTCTCGCCCGAATCGGCGGCCGAACTGATTTCCAACGCGATTCGCGACCTGTACCACCGCAAAGAAGTGGAATTCCCCGTTTCCGTCGGTCTGTCTCACTATATGCAGGAGCATAACGGAGTCACCCGCTACAACCGGGAAGAATTGGCACGCTGGGCCAGTAACCGCTTTGACATCTCGATGTCGAAGGAAGACATCGAATCAAAGTCGAAAGCCGATATTACTCAGCAGTTGCTGAAGACCAGTGACCAGTTCGACGCTCAGGGCAAGCAGGCTGCCGCACGACTGGAAGAACTGCTGACGGCGGCCTTCGGACCACGACATCAGAAGTCGCAAGGGAAGAAGGGGGCGGAATCGACGACGCAGCGTGACGTTGTCAGCGCGACCGCGGTGAAGCCACTGGTCGACTGGGCAAATGCCGAATTCGGAACGGAACTGGTTGCCGAAGACGTTGCTCACCAGGGGCGTGCCCTTGTGGAAATGGATCTGCGCAGCAAGTTTGAGCGGAAATATCGGTATGAAATTCATCATGCCGAACGTTCCGTCGTGCTGGATACACTGGATACCGCCTGGAAAGATCACCTGTATTACATGGACCAGTTGAAGTCCGGTATCGGACTGGTCGGATATGCACAGAAGGATCCAAAGGTTGAGTATCGACGGGAAGGGATGCGGGCATTTGAACAGATGTGGGACCGCATTGCCTCGCAGGTGACCGGAACCATATTCCGGATCGCTGTCGAGATCCCAGAACCGACCGCCGATCGCTGGCAAATTACCTCGCAGGTGCATCAATCGCCTGTGGATGACATTCCAGACGACCATCCTGCACTCGAACAGAATGCAGGCGATCGTTCCTCGGCGAGCGGCGCGAATCGCGGGGCTCCTGCGGTCGAACCGATTCGAAACTATGGAAACAAAGTCGGACGCAACGATCCCTGCCCCTGCGGCAGTGGAAAGAAGTTCAAGAAATGTCACGGTGCGTCGTAAACGGCGGATCGTCTGATTGAGAAAATTATGTCGGGATCGCAATCCGGGGAGACTCTCTCCGGATTGTTCCCGTTTTCATTGCTTCTGAGATCGCGATACCTGGCCAGTGGCAAACAGCGACTGCAACCGGGTGTCGCCCCTGCGAACTGCCTGTAGCCAAAAAAGGGAGAGGATGCCCTTCGTCTTCAGTTGGCTTTTGAACGGCCTCTACCTGCTGCTCATCACAGCAGTCGCTCCGATCTTGCTCTACCGTCGCGTCACTGCCGGAAAATACCGGCGCGGCTGGAATGAAAAGCTGACCGGACGGCTTACGCGGCAAAACCCCGAGAGGATGTGTATCTGGTTTCACGCGGTCAGCGTGGGCGAGGTCCTTCAATTACAGAAAGTTCTCGTCGAGACTTTACTGCGATTTCCTGAAGCCGAACTGTTCATCACTGTGACCACCGAGACGGGGTATGATGTCGCTCGCGAAAAGTACGCACGACACACCGTTTCATTCTTTCCACTCGATTTCAGTTGGGCCGTCGGACGGGCTCTGACAGAGATTAAACCTGCCGCGATCGTCCTCGTCGAACTTGAGCTGTGGCCGAATCTGGTGCTGACGGCGAAACGCCGCGGTATTCCCTTGATTCTGATCAATGGCCGCATGGGGGCGAAAAGCTTCAAAGGCTATTCACGGATCAGGCCCCTGATGGCCCGATTGCTCTCTTGCTTCGACGTGCTGGCCGTCCAGGCGGAGACCTATGCCGAGCGGTTGCGGACACTCGGCGCACCAGCGGACCGCGTCACGGTCACCGGCAACATCAAGTTTGATCGGGCAGAATCGAATCGAGCCAATCCTAAAACAGAAGAACTGCGTCGCGCATTCTACCTGGATCCGGCTGCACCGACTTTCATCGCCGGAAGCACCCAGGATCCCGAAGAAGCCTGCGCCATTGATGCCTGGCAGGGATTGCGTCCGCAGTTTCCACAGCTGCAACTGATTCTGGTTCCTCGTCATAAAGAGCGGTTTGAAGAGGTTGCGGAGCTGGTCCGTCAACGACAGTTTCGACTGGTCCGCCGCAGTGAAGTGATGGCTGCAGACGTGCCGCAGAAAGACGACGCGGCGGGGACCGATGAGCCTGTGATCCGTTTACTCGACACGATCGGCGAACTGGGGGCCTGTTGGGGGCTGGCGGATATCGCTTTCGTCGGCGGCAGTCTGACCAATCGGGGCGGTCAGAATATGATCGAGCCCGCCGGATACGGAGCTGCCGTTCTTTTCGGCCCGAACACCTGGAACTTCAAAGATGTGACAGAGGCCTTGTTGTCGCATCAGGGGGCCCGTGTGATCAGGGGCCCCGAAGAACTCAGGGAAACCGTTGAGGAACTGTTAAAGAATCCCGACGAGATGCGTCGGATGGGCGAGGCGGCCAGTCAATTTGTGGCGACGCAGCGCGGAGCGACTGAGAGAACGGTGAACCTGATCGCCGAGGTGATCTCGTCACGCGGTGATGACCGATTGCTGCCGGTTGATGAAGCGACCAAAAAGAAAACGTTCTGGCTGGTCCTGAAGACGGCTCTACTGGCACTGGTGCTGATCTTCATTGGACGTCGTGCGTACCAATTGTGGGAGGCGGCTCCTCCGCAGCAGATTCGGATCCACTTCGGGTGGCTCATCGCAGCTGCCGGTTGTTATCTCGTGAGCTGGCTTCCTTCCGTCTGGCTCTGGCGAGCGTTGCTCGTCGGGATGGGGCAGCCTCTCGACTGGTGGACCGCTTTGCGCGCTTACTACGTCGGTCACCTGGGAAAATATGTTCCTGGAAAAGCACTTGTTCTCGTGATTCGAGGCTCTCTCGCAAAAGAGGCTCAGGTGAATCCTTTGCTGGGCGGGGTGACCGCGGCCTACGAGACATTGATCTTCATGGCCACGGGAGCTGCCATCAGTCTGGCACTCGCTCCGGTTGTCTTTCCGGCGACGATGGAGGGGTGGTGGCCCGGGCAACTGGAAGGAATCGGGAAGTCGCCATTTCTGTTCCCGGGGTTGGTTGCCGCGGCAACTCTGGCGACAACCCCACTCAGCAGTTGGTTATTCACTCGCCTTGGTCGCAAGGCCCTGGCAGCCCAAATGCCGTCCACCGAAAAGGCTCCGGCGATTACGGCAGGATTGATTTCCCAAGGGGTGATGCTGACCTGTTTCGGTTGGGGACTGCAGGGGCTGAGTCTGGGATGTGTTCTGCAGTCGATGTCAGACGTCCCACTGCAGGTCGCTCAATTCCCCGTCTGGCTGGCCGCTTGCGCTCTCTCCACAGTAGGGGGATTTGTCGTTCTGCTCGCACCGGGAGGAATCGGCGTACGGGAAGGGCTGTTGATCGAAGTCTTGAAGGATCAGCCGCAGATTGGTCCGACGGTAGCACTTGTGGCCGCGGGATTGCTGCGCGTCGTGTGGTTTGTCACCGAGTTACTTGGAGCGGCCCTGTTCTGGTTTGCTGGTCGAGGGCGACAAACGAAAGAGTAAAAGAATAGCTGTCCCGAGTGTCCGGCAGCATGGTTGTGCTCGACCTCATTCAGGCAGTTGACGCGTCCCAAAGTAGGACCAGTGGCAGAACCCGATGAGACAGCGTCGGTTCCTAGGGACCGAGCTGGGCTTCGTTTCGCAACTGCATCGCGCGCGAACGAAGTTCTTCGTCCGGAACCATTTGTTTGGGCTGCAGGTCAAAGTTGAAGACCCGGCGATCGGTGACGCGGTGCGGGAGAAAGTTGTCAGAGAAAAATTCGATGACGGGCCACTGGTACCACGGAGCCGGAACGGTGACGAGGTCCGTTTTGGTCTCGTACCCATCCTTGATCAGGGTCACCTGACGGGTTCCATACCAGATGAAGTCCGCGGAGGCGGGGGTGTAACCGATTTCTTTGCCATCCAGGAGAGCCATCGCTCCGGGGGGATTCGAAACGACTGTCAGTCGGCGGCTGACACAACCTGTCTCCAGCAGAGCAAGGCTCATGAAAGCGCATGTCAGTCCACCCCGGAAGCACCACTTCCAGGTCGCTCTGATTTGCTGTGAAGTTTTATTGGGTGGAATCATGGCGACGCCGCGAAGTGAACCTCTGCTTACGAGCGATTCGGGGCACCCCGAAACACATTGTCGATGAACGCGCGAAGTATAGAAAGTGATGAAAAACCGTCCTATAGCAGTTGTAAGTGATTCTGCAGTGGCTCTTTACGCATACGACCACCCTTGAGAGGAACGCCGGTGTCCGAAATGGGACTGAGCTGCTGGCTTACTGACGATCTCGGCGATCAGGTTCCAGGGGGATGGCTGGAGCGGAAGAGATTCGGGATTTAGGAGAGCGCTGCTCTCAACGGCTCCCTCCGAATTTTGCATGACGTATTGCCCTGCGAGTAGAACGGTTCCGGCACCACTGACAGTGGTTCCGGACTTTATTGTGAGTGATTCACTGGTCCGATAGGATACGCGGATGAACCGAAAGCCTCCCTATCAATCGTCTGGTCGGCGTTACGAATCGTCTCGGCAGCCCGTCCGTATTCGTCGCGAGTTACTTGAGCAGCGGCCGCTGTGTCCTCCGGAAAATGTCACGTTACCCGCGGTCGAAGTCCGGCTGGGGGGGGCCTTGTGGCATCCTTTTGTCTTCCGAAAGCAGCTCGGACAAGTTTCACGCGATGCGCAGCCGGGCGATATGGTCGAGCTGTTTTCGCCCAGCGGCGAAGTCGTCGGCTATGGCCTCTTCAATCCCGAGGCCGAGATTGCTGTCCGAGTCCTCCGAACGGGGATGCGTCGGCCCGACGACGCCTGGTGGAGCGAAAAACTGGCTCAGGCCGTTTCACTGAGACGTGACACCCTAAAGCTGGACAAGGAGTCTGAGGCCTATCGTCTCATCCACGCCGAGGCTGACGGCTTTCCGGGTCTCGTGGTGGATCGGTTCGGAGATGTGCTCGTCGCCGAATGTTACTCTCTGGGGATGTATCAGCGAGCCGAAGCGATTCTGGCACAGCTCGACATCCTCGCAGGAACCAAACATGGAGTCCTTCGCGCGGCACCCATGTCTCAGGATCACGAAGGTTTCACTGCGGACCCCTATGGTTCTGCCGATGTTCCCGCGAAGATGACGATCGTCGAGCACGGGACCAAATTTCGCGTGAACTTTGCAGGTGGACACAAGACCGGTTTTTATTGTGACCAGCGGGAAAACCGCAAACGTCTGGCGGAACTGGTCGAAGGCAAGTCTGTACTGGATCTCTGCTGCTACACGGGCGGATTCGCACTGCAGGCCAAAAAGCTGGGCAATGCTGGCGAAGTGACAGGAGTGGAACTTGACGAAGAGACCGTTCTGCTGGCCCGGGAAAACGCCAAGATCAATCAGGTGAAAATCAATTTCACCCAGGCGGAAGTCTTCGGCTACATGCGCGACATGCTGCGGAATAATCGCAAGTTCGATGTCGTCATTCTGGATCCTCCCAAGCTGATCCGCAGCCGGTCGGAAGCGGAAGAAGGCCGTCACAAGTATTTCGATTTGAATCGCCTCGCGATGCAGTTGGTGAATCCGGGGGGAATCCTGCTGACTTGCAGCTGCTCGGGACTGCTGGATATGCAGGAATTTACCCGGATTGTGAATGCGGCTCCGGAAGTTGGTCGTCGAGGGCAGATCTTTGCCAAGGGAGGTGCGGCACCCGACCACCCCATCTCAACGAACTGCCCTGAGACAGAGTACCTGAAAACCATCTGGCTGCGTCTGGACTGACCGGGGCCGTGTTGAGGCGTAGAGCGCCGGTGACTCTTGAAACGTCCAGAGTGTGAATGAAGAATGGGCATTCGATGCCACGTTTTGCTGTTAAATGACTCTTCGTCGGTTCGCGCGAAACGAATCGATCCGCGATGCTACTGGGAAAAATGCCAATGAATCGTCCGGTCTTTGCAGTCTTGTTAACCGTGTTCGTCGCCACCCAGTCTTATCAGGTCATGGCTGCCGATCCCGCCAGCCCCCTGGGTTTGCCTCCGGTCGTCCATCCGAAAGACAACCCTCCCACGCCCGAGAAAATCTCGCTGGGAAAGCAGCTCTATTTTGATGCTCGCCTGTCGGCGGATAACAAAGTCTCCTGTGCGACCTGCCATGATCCGGCCAAGGGATACAGCAACGGTGACCAGTTCGCGACCGGGGTCGAAGGAAAAAAAGGGGGACGTAATTCCCCGACGGTCATCAATGCGGCGCTTCAGGCATTTCAGTTCTGGGATGGCCGAGCCCGCACCCTGGAAGAACAGGCGCTCGGACCCGTGCAGAATCCTGTGGAGATGAACATGCAGATCGACCAGGTGGTTCAGAAGCTCAACGGCATCGAAGGCTATCGCACCCAGTTCCAGAAGGTGTTCGGCACCGATGTCACTGCGGACGGGATTGCCAAGGCGATTGCGACATACGAACGAACCATCCTTTCGGGTGACGCGCCGTATGATCGATTCAAAGCAGGTGACAAAAACGCTCTGTCGGAATCCGCTCAGCGTGGCATGAAGCTCTTCTTCGGGAAAGCCAACTGTTCCTCATGCCATTCAGGTCCTAACTTCACGGACAATGGTTTCCATAACATTGCCCTGCCAGGGTCAGACGAAGGCCGGTTTGCCATCAGCAAGTCCCTCGGTGACACGGGTTCTTTCAAGACCCCGACGCTGCGTGAGATTGCCCGGACCGCCCCCTATATGCACGACGGAAGTCTGAAGACCCTGGAGGAAGTGGTCGATCACTACGCTAAAGGTGGGACGCCGGGACCCTACAGCGACGAGGAAGTCTATCCGCTGAAGCTGACCCCCGAAGAAACAGCAGACCTGGTCAACTTCCTCAAAGAGGGACTGAGTAGCGCCAGTTACCCCGAGCATGCCGCTCCGGAACTGCCGCAGTAGAGCCGCAAAGACGTCGTTATGACGTGCGTGGTGTCGGACTCATAAATGTCCGTTCTGTTCCCGCCTGCAATTAACGAGTATTGACCGTGAGTGAACCTGAAAAAGAGATTGTTTCGCTGAAAGAGATGCCTCGCAAGCAGCGCCGTGTTCTCGGTGTCCTGCTGGAAAAGGCATTTACTGTTCCGGACCAGTATCCACTGACGCTGAAAGCGACGACAACAGGATGCAACCAGAAGAATAATCGCGATCCCATTTCCAACTATGTCGAAGACGACGTCATGGAAACGCTGGCGGCGCTGCAGCTTCGGGGACTGGTCGCATGCCTGCATACGGAAAGTGGTCGAACCGAACGCTATCGCCACTACATGCGGCACAAGACCAATCTGAACGAGCAACAGCTTGCCATCATGACAGAGCTGATGTTGAGGGGAAAGCAGCAACTCGGTGAACTGCGGACGCGGGCCAGCCGGATGGTGCCGATTGAGACCCAGGAAGATCTTCGCCGCGAGCTTCAGTCGCTGATGGCCCAGGGGCTGGTCCGATCGAATGGACCGCTGGAGCGACGGGGGATCGAAGTGGATCACGACCTTTATCCACTCAATGAAAATCATGAGCCGCTGGCGGAGTATCGGGCGGAAGAGGCCGATGGGCCGGTCGTCAGCTCAGCCAGCGCACCGGCTGCAGTTCGTCCGACAGTCAGGCCCGTTGAAGAGGTCGGGGCGGCGCAGTTCGAAAAGATGAGCAGTCTGGAAAACACGATCCGCGAACTCCGCGATGAAGTGGCCTCCGTCCGTTCGGACTTCCGTGCCCTGGAAGACCGATTCGAGGATCTGCGCCGCCAGTTAGGCGGCTAGAGAACGCTATGCCCAGTATCATTCTCGCCACATTGAATGCTCGCTACATCCATTGTGCGTTTGGACTGCGTTACCTCTGGGCAAACCTGGGTGAACTAAAAGATGACGCCTCGCTGCTTGAGTTCACGACTCAGCAGCCGACGCTGGAAATCCTGGATGCCATCCTTGAGCAGCAGCCAAGGATCGTGGGGTTTGGCGTCTATATTTGGAATATCGAAGAAACCACGCGACTGATCGCCGATTTGAAACGCGTCCGGCCAGACATCGTCGTCGTGCTCGGGGGCCCCGAAGTCAGCTACGAGTCAGAAGGCCAGCCCATCGTCGGACTGGCAGACCACGTCATCGGCGGCGAGGCCGATCTGGCGTTCGCCTCGTTCTGCCGAGAGTATCTTGCGGCTTCTGAGACCTGTGATGGTTCGTTGAAAATCAGCAGGCCTCATACGGCAACTGCACCGCTCCCTGCACTCAACGAACTGACGTTGCCTTACGACCTTTATTCTGACGAGGACATTGCTCATCGGGTGATCTACGTTGAAGCGTCGCGGGGA